>DATBND010000330.1:0-8903 GCA_036554505.1 Actinomycetota bacterium
CACCGCCGTTGCCTCGACGGTGGGGAAGGGGACCATCGACATCGCGCAACTGACGAATCGTACGGACGGATTCAACGTCATCCTTGCCGCGCTCGTGGGTGCAATCGCGTTCGACCTGATCACCTGGTACTTCGGTCTGCCGACGTCGTCGTCCCACGCACTGGCGGGAGGGCTGGTCGGAGCCGCGCTCGTCTACGGCGGAACCGACATGCTGGTGTCGTCGGGCATCACCAAGATCGCCATCTTCGTGATCATCTCGCCGATCGTGGGCTTTGTGCTGGGTGTCGTTCTCATGAACGTCGTTCTCGGTGTCACGCAGTTCTTGACCAAGCGCGGGAAGGCGACCGTGTCGGGAGCGAACGGCGCCTTTCGGAAGCTGCAACTCGCGTCGGCGGCCGCGTTCTCTTTGGGTCATGGCGCCAACGATGCCCAGAAGACGATGGGTGTCATCGCTGCCGTGTTGTTCATCGACAGCCACGCGGGCCAGCCCCTCGGGGAGTCGTTCGAGATAACGCTCCCGATCGTCCTCGCGGCGCACATCGCGATCGGCCTCGGAACCTTGAGCGGCGGCTGGCGCATCGTCCACACTCTCGGTTCGAAGATCACGAAGCTGCAGCCGGTCGGCGGGTTCGCCGCCGAGACGTCCGCGGCGATGACGCTGTTCACGACGGCGCATCTCGGCATCCCCGTCTCGACGACGCACACGATCACCGGCGCAGTGATCGGCGTCGGGACGACCAATCGATTCTCGGCCGTCCGATGGGGCCTCACCGGGCGCGTGGTCTACGCGTGGATCCTCACGATCCCCGGCTCCGCCTTGATAGCCGCGCTCGCATACGGGTTGTTCACGGTCGTGCCGGGTGAAGCGGTCGCAATCGTCGGGCTCGCGGCGTCTGCGTCGCTTGGGATCTTGTTCCTCAGCCGGCGCCGCCGGCGAGAAGCCGTCCTCTACGCGCCTCCCTAGCCCCTTCGGGGACGCGGCGCCATCCGCGCGACCTCGATCACGGCGCGGGCGTGACGCTTCGCGGATCGTTTGCTCAGCGAGCCTGCGGGGAGCTCGACGACGAACGCCGTCGACTTGCGCAAGGTGTGGTTCTGCCACCGCGTCGCCGTCCCGGGGAGTCGTTTCAGGTGCACGAACGGGAGGTCGACCACGCGCGCGTAGCGCTTCGGGATGCGCTCGTTCCCGCCGGACTCGTCGACGAGCTCCATTGCCTGGTGGTACCAGATCGTGATGTCCGGCCTCACGTCGAGGATGAAGCGCTTGGCCATGCGGGACTCCGGCTCGGAGAAGCGGCGGGGCCCGGAGTAATAGGTGTCCCACCGCTCGCCGATAGCGCGCCACTTGTAGCCGAAGTTGCGATTGAGGTCGACCCCGCGTCCGTTCTGGCGGGTGTTCGCGGCGCGCCCGTCGGGATTGAGGTCGCGGACGATCCAGATGTCAGCGTCCGGCACCGGCCGGATCTTGCGCAGGGCGTCGACGATCGCGATGCCGGCGCGCTCGTTGCCGTGGATGGCGCCGACGACGAGAACGGTGTCGTCGCTCGTCGCGTCGCCGATCTGCACGGCCTTGATCACCCGGCCCCCGGGGGATCGTCCCAGGCGGACCCGCTTGTTGTGCGCGAGCACGGACCCGTCCGGCTCCGCGACGGGGACGCCGAGCCCGCCTCCGTGGAGCAGGGCGAGGACGATCACGGCACCCAACGCCCGGCTGAAACCCTCTCGTCGGATCACGGGGCGATCGTACGCGCAGGATCGCCATACGGACCGTCGAATCCTCCGAGACACCACCAGTTCGAGACGGAGGTCCAGATGAACGCGCGGTTCCCGAGAAAGATCGTCGCCCTGCTGGCGGGGGCTGCCCTCGTCGCCGGCGGCACCGTGGCGTCCGCTACGGCCAAGCAATCCCGCGACTTGCCGGCGAAGTTCGACGCCGCGATCCTCTCGCCCGAGGCGTCGCCGCGCGCCATCGTCGGCTTCGATCACGACGTCACGTCCGCGACGATCCGCCGCCTGTCCGCTGCGGGCATCGGCAAGGCCGTCGTCCTCGACACGATCGACGCGGTCGGTGTGCTCGGCCCCCGCGCGGCCTACATGGCGATCGCACGCTGGGCCGACGTCCAGTACGTTGCCGCCGACCTCCCTCTGCAGCTAGACAACTACTCGGCCAAGAAGGACACGTTCGTCGACGACGTGCGCGCCGGTAAGCCCCCGCTGCGAAGCAAGTACGACGGCAAGGGCGTGACCGTCGCGGTCATCGACACCGGCATCCAGTCTACTCACCCGGATCTCGACGACCGAGTGATCAAGGACCTGAACTTCGAGCCGGGCTGGTTCTTCGACTCGATCTACGACGGCACGTACTCGGACCAGGTCGCCGAGACGACCGGCAACAAGGTCGACAGCTACGGCCACGGGACGCACGTCGCGGGGATCGTGGCGGGCACCGGAGAGGCCGGCGCGGCCGGCGGTCCCGAGGTCGACATGAGCGGAGTCGCTCCGGGCGCCGACCTCGTCAACTTCAAGATCGCGGACGTCTCCGAGGGCCTGTGCCTGGCCGGCGAACCGTGCGATTTCGGATGGGAGATCAACGCTCTCGTCGCGTACGAGTACCTCATCGAGCACCGCAATGACGAGGCTTTTCCCGGCGGCATCCGCGTTGCGACCAACTCGTGGTCGGTGTTCGAGGTCGACTCCGACGCGGAGCCGATCACGCTCATCGTCGAGAAGGCTGCGGAGAAGGGCATCATCAACCTCTTCGCGGCGAGCAACGACGGCCCCGGCGAGGACACGGTCGCTCCGGGCCCGAACAGCCTCGAGGAGGTCATCACCGTCGCGGCGTCGTGCAAGAGCGACGACTGCGGCCTCGGCAACATCGCCGATTTCTCGAGCCGCGGGCCGCAGGTCGACGTCGCGGCCCCCGGCGTGAACATCTACTCGACGTGGGCGCAGGGATCCGCGTTCCCCAGCACGGGGCATGCGCCTCCGGGGCCACCGGAGAACCGGGCGTGGTACGTGAGCGCCTCGGGGACCTCGATGGCGACCCCCCACGTGGCGGGGATCGTGGCGCTGATGCTCGAGGCCAACCCGAAGCTCACGCAGCCCAAGATCGAGAAAATCCTCACGAAGACCGCCTTCGACTACGGCGCGAAGGGCTTCGACACGGCATTCGGCTTCGGCCAGGTGAACGCGCTCAAGTCGGTCGCGGCCGCCGAAAGGCTCAAGTAGCCGGCAGACACTCCCGGCTTTTGTTTGCCTCCTGAGGAGGACTCCGACGAGCCCGCGTTGAAATCTTGGGCCTCGTGACGGGGAGTGGGGCTCGATTGAGGAACGGCGGGCATTCGCGCGCGCCTCCTTCGTGTTCGCTTCGTCGTAGTTGATTCGCGAACGCTGAATAGACGTCCAGTAAGGAAGCACTTTTTCAATCGGGGAGGCCACATTGCGGCGGACGACGAGGTTCACTGCTTTTCGAAGATGCATTCGCGTAGCTCTGGTTCTTACCTTGGCGACGGTGGTGCTCATCCCATCGAGCGCACCGGCCGGGAGTCTTGCGGACGAGGTCTCGAGGTTCAGCACCGAAGCCGGCGAGGCCGTGCGCCGAATCGAGCCGCTGTTGTCGCCGGCGGGGGAGATCACGCGTGCGCTGCCGGCCGATCCGCAGCAAGCGGTGATCGATCGCACGGCCGAGCTGTCGGCGGCGCTGGGGTTCCCGCAGGATCCGACACTGCAGTTCCGAACCGCCAACCTGCCCGACGAGATCGCCGGTCGCCTCGCGATCGTGATGCAGGACCTCATCGCGTGCAACGCGACCACCCAACGGCATTTCTCCGAGCTGCGAGACCGGATCGAGGAGATCTCGACGACCGGCGGAGGCCTCGATTCCGCGGACTTCGCGGACATCGATGCGTGCGCATTGAGCTTGTGGACCTCGACCACTGAGCTGGAGCTGGCCTTCGCCAACGGCCCGAGCGTGTGCTCGCTACGGACCGCCGGCGCGTTCGTCGACGTCTGGCCCGTGCTCCGCTTCGACGGCCTGTGCGTCGACGACGTTTACCACAACGACTATCTCCTCCTCGTGGACCTGGGAGGCAACGACACGTACATGAACAACGCCGGGTCGAACATGGTGGACGTCAACTTCTCCCCGGCGACCTCTCTAGTGCGCGGACTGAGGGGGGTCGGGCCCGCCAAGGGGTGCCAGCGAGCGATTCCTGGGCTGGCGGCCGCGGATTGTGTGCCCGCGGTGGCAGCGCTCCTCGATCTGAATGGGGACGACACGTTCGGAGTGAAGCAGACGCCCGATCACGACCGCGGATGCACGGCCGATCCTCTGATTCGTCGGATGGTGACGGTTGGAGTCGGGTTCCTCGGCGTCGGGATCCTGCGCGACGAGGGCGGTCACGACAGCTACACGGGTAAGACGGGGGCGATCGGTGCCGGGCACATCTTCGGGGTCGGAATCCTTTCGGACAGCGGCGGCAACGACACCTATAGCGCGGTCAGGAACAGCCAGGGATTCGCTCTGGTCGGTGGAGTGGGCATCCTGAATGACGAAGAGGGCAACGACGATTACGGGTTCTACATGCCGAGCGCGTTGAATCCTCTGGCCAAGAACCAGGAAGAGGGCGCCGGGGGCGTGCGCGATGACGAGGGCGAAGGGCTATGCGATCGCATACCCCGATTCACCCTGGGCGCCGCGAACGTGCTCCCGGGGACGTTCGCTCTCTTCCTCGACGACTCGGGTGCCGACAGCTACCACGGCGCCTTCGCGGGGGAGTTCATAGCGCCGGCCCAGGTTCCGAGCACCAAAGCAGGCAGCCTCGGCTTCGGCAACAACCAAGGCATCGGCATCTTCGTGGACCGAGGAGCAACGGGCGTCGGGGACACCTACGTCGTCGACAACGAGCCCGGCTGCGCCAGGAACAAGCTCGAGTTCCGGAACAGAGGAGACGGGGTCGTGCTACCCCCCGGCATCCCGTGCACGGGTGACGGCGGCGGGGCCGGCCTCTTCATAGACCACTAGGCGACGCCGCGATCCTCGAGAGGATCGCGGGCGTTGAGGATCGCGGGGTCGACGGATTGGGTTGGGGTAGCGGTCTGCTACCCCCATCTCGTCGCATGGCCTGCGCGTGGCGAACGCAATCCGCCGAATGCGCGTCGCGTCATGGGCGAAGCAGGTTGATTCCGGGGGCCGTAGCACTCACAATACGCCGATGCCCCGCCTCCGCAGCCTGATCCCAATCCTCGTCGCGGGGTTGTTTCTCGTCGTTCCGGTCTCGCCGGCTCACGCCGCGTGCGAGAAGTTCGAGGTCGGTTCCTCGAAGTGGCAGAAGTGCCTCGAGGACACCGTCAACGACGCCTTCGACAACGACGACAAGGGCAAGGGGGGCGGCGGAGCCAAGGGCGATCAGGGCGACGAGAGCGAGCAGGGCGGGACCGGCGGCGACGACTGCTCGTCGTTCGACGTCGGGAGCTCCAGGTGGCAGCAGTGCATCCAGGACAAGGCGACCGGCGGCGCCGGCGGGTTCAAGGGGCCGGAGGGCAGCGCGTGCTCCGAGTACTCGGTCGGGTCGAAGGCCTGGACCGACTGCATCGAGGGGGCCGCGACCGGCGGGGGCCTGATGCCGTGGATCGTCGTCATCCCGCTGGGCGTGATGGTGCTCGGGATGATCTTCATGTTCACCCGCCAGGCGATGAGGGCGCGCCGCGGCGAGGCGTTCTCGAGCGGACGGATCGGAACGGGCGCGGGCGGCTGGCTCATCTTCATGGCCTTGATCGAGGGCTCCATCGGCGTCGGGATGGTCGTGGCCGAGATGCGGGCGGACGGCTCTGGCGGCGGGTTCTCGATGGCGGCGTACGCGCTCCTCGGCGTGGCGGTCATCTTGTTGATCATCGGGGTCGTCGTGATGGTCAAGGGGCGGAAGAAGGTCAGGATCGAGACGACCGGGACCCCGGGTCAGGCCACCGTCCGGAACATCTCGCAGACCGGGACCTACATCAACCAGAACCCTCAGTTCATCTTCGAGCTCGACGTCAACGTCCCGGGCATGGCGCAGTACCGCACCTCGGCGACGGCGACCGTGCCCATGTACTTGGTGCAAGCGGTGGGTCCCGGCGCGGTGCTGCCCGTCAAGGTCGATCCCGGCGACCCCAACGAGCTCGTTATCGACTGGTCCGGCGTGAGTCTCACGCGCGGCGCAACGCCCGCATGGTCCGGGCAGCCGCCGGCGGGCACGCCCGGCTGGCCCGCGGGAACACCCGGGACGATGGGCGGGACGACCCCAGGAAGCCCCGGCACGAATCCGGGTCCCATCCAATAGCCGGAGGGCGTCCCCCTCCGTATGCAAGCTCCGCCACGACACGCGCGGTCGCGGCGCGCCTGTCGTCGAGGACCGTCCGCCGCTCTAGGAGGGGACGCGCCCGGAGGCGTAGCGTCTCCGGATGGAGGCGTGGCACTACCCGATCCTGTTCGTCGCCGCGTTTCTCGCCGGTGGCGTCAACTCGATCGCCGGCGGGGGCAGCGTGATCTCGTTCCCGCTGATGCTGTGGTCCGGGATACCGCCCGTGATCGCGAACGCGACGAACAACATGGCGCTCTTTCCGGGCTATCTATCGAGCGCCAACGGATACCGGGACGAGATCAGGACGGCCGACAAGGTCCTTCTGTTGTTCCTCGGCCCCGCGGTCGCCGGCGGCGCGCTGGGCGCGATCCTGCTCCTGCAGACGCCGTCGCGCGCGTTCGAGACCGTCGCGCCGTTCCTCGTGTTGTTCGCGACGCTGCTCGTGGCAGCTCAGCGGTGGCTCACCGGTCTGAAGGAAAAGGCAGTCGCGCGCGGGCGGACGAAAGGGTGGTGGGTGGGCGCGCTCGTCGCGGACTTCGTCTTGTCGATCTACGGCGGGTACTTCGGGGTGGGCCTCGGCATCCTGCTGTTGGGAGTGCTGGGCCTCATGGGGTTCACGAACCTGCACCAGATGAACGGGGTGAAGGCGATCCTGTCGGCAGCCATCGTCGCCGTCGCGCTCGTCTACTTCGCGGCCAACGGGGCGATCCGATGGCCGGTGGGGCTCGTCATGGCGGCCGGCGCCTCGTTCGGGGGTTATGCGAGCGCGCGCGTGGCGCGGCGAGTGCGCGAGGAGGTGGTCCGACGGGCCGTCGTGCTGATCGGGCTCGGGATGAGCGCCTCGCTGCTCGTGCGGCTCTATCTGTGACGTAGACGCCCGCCGCTCCGGTCATCCCCTGACGGAGGTCCGCGCAGGGATCGGGATGAGGCGCGTCGAAACCTCCCGTGGCGCCTCCGGGCGCCCTTTTACAACTGCGAGAAGGGGGGCCTCCTCACATGCTGCGCGCCAAGGTCGTCACGTCACTCGTCGCATTGGTAGCCGTGGCGGGCATGCTTCCAGCCCCCACGGCCGGGGCCGCGGTCCCCGACGCGGTCGGCGGTCCTCTCGGGATCTGCGACCCCATCGACGACGCGAAGTGCCTCCTGCCGTTCCCGAACGACTTCTACACGACCCCGGCCGACACCGACACGGGCTTGCGGGTCAACCTCAATCCCGCGGCGATGCCGCAGAACGCCGCGGGCAAGCCCGTCGACCCGACGGAATGGAATCGCAACGACGGCTTCAGCCCCGGGTCGCTGATCCTCACCTACGTCCCGAACGTCGACCTCGACGTGACCGGCGCTCCGCCGATCACGGACATGGCCCAGTCGCTCGCCGCGGACTCTCCCATCGTGCTTCTCAACGCCGACACCGGTGAGCGACACCCGTTCTGGGCCGAGCTCGACGAGCACGCCGAGGCCGGCGAGACGCCGCTTCTCCTGATCCGGCCCGCGGTGAACCTCGACGAGGGCAACCGCTACATCGTCGCCCTGCGCGGGATGAAGGACTCGACCGGCGCGGCGATCGCCCCGAACGCGAGCTTCCTGGCGTACAGGAACGGAACCGCGGCAGACGCCCGTGCGCCGCACTTCGAGGACATCTTCGCAAGGCTCGCAACCGCGGGCGTCGACCGGAGCTCGCTGTATCTCGCATGGGACTTCACCGTCGCCAGCGAGGACAACCTCGCAGAGCGCATGCTGCACATCCGGGACGACGCGTTCGACAACTATCTCGGGGACGCCACCCCGGCGGCGCGCGATGCCAACGGTTTCGTCGGTGGCCGGGCCCCCAAGTTCACGGTCGACCTCGTAGAGAACAACGTCAACGAGCGCATCGCCCGGCGAGTCACGGGGACGGTCACCGTCCCCAACTACCTCGTCGGGACGAACGAGTGCTTCGATCCCGCGGGCGAGGACCTGAACTGCACGGGCGGGGGGCAGAACAGGCTCAACTACGCGGGCTCGACAGACGAAGACGGCAACGTGTGCACCGCCGTCGACCCAGGGTGTCTTCCCAAGCAAAACCAGGCGGTGCCCGAGCTGCACGCGAACTACACGTGCATCATCCCGCGCGCCGCGCTATCGGACGGGGTGGCGACAAACGCGACGGTCACACCCGCGCGCGCCTCGCTCTACGGTCACGGCCTCCTCGGCGGGTCGAGTGAGGTCAACCAGAGCCAGCTACAGAACCTCGCGCACGAGCGCAACATCGTCTTCTGCGGAACGGACTGGATCGGCATGGCGACCGAGGACATACCCAACGTCGCGACCATCCTTGCCGACGTCTCGAACTTCCCGACTCTTGCGGACCGGTCGCAGCAGGGGATGCTCAACTTCCTCATGCTCGGCCGGGCGATGATCCACCCGGCCGGCTTCAACCGGCACCCGGCCTTCCAGGCAACGCTTCCGAAGACGTGTAAGGGGTGCAAGGGGCCGAAGCCGCGTTCGGTCATCGACACCAGCAACCTGTACTACGACGGGAACAGCCAGGGCGGGATCATGGGCGGCGCGCTCGTCGCGGTT
>DATBND010000283.1:0-6120 GCA_036554505.1 Actinomycetota bacterium
CGGCCTACCTGGTCTCGCCCGGGGCGTGGCGCACCGGATCGCCCAGGCTCATGACCCCGGCCGGCCGAGCTTTGCGTCGCTACCCACCGAAATCGTCGCTGCGGGCGAAACCCGCGCCTAGCTCACACGTGCTGGCGGAGCCACGCCGCCAGCCAGCCGATCTCCATCGCGGCGTCGAGGAGATAGGTCTTGTGGATCTCGCCCTCGGGCACGTAGATCAGGTCGATGGCGAGGTAGGCCGCGGCGACGCCCATCCCGATCCGCCGAGCGGCGCGCACGCTTTCCTCAGATCGCTCCGTTCGCAGGAGCGCTAGGCCCGACGCCATAAACAACGCGCCGGAGGTCTTCTGCAGATAGACATCGAGCTTCTTCGGACCGTAGATCGCCTCGAAGGTCCGGAGGCTCACGATCGGCCACGCGCCGCCGAGCACGTTGAAGATCCCCTGCGCCCGCGCCAGCCGCAGCGCCTTGCCAACGCGGTCCTGTCCCATGGAGCGCTCCCTTCCCGAGTCGGATCGCGGCGGCTCGCGCCGCGCTCTCAGCGCTACCCTGAAGAGCGGAGGGCTACGCTAATTGGCAAGCGGACGGTCTTGAAAACCGTTGTCCGAAAGGACTTGTGGGTTCGAGTCCCACGCCCTCCGCATTAGCTCTTCGTCGCATTGAGTCGAGCTCGCAGAAAGGCATGCAGCGCCGCTGAAAGATCGCGCGGGTTGTCTCCTTGGACCGTGTGGCCCGCGTTGTCGATTCGGGCCCAGGTGGCTTCCGGGATCTGTCGCGTGACGCGTTCGACGTCCTCGTCCGAGAACGCGCTCTCGCCTCCGCGGACGACGAGGGTCGGGCAAGTGATCGATCCCAGTTCCGCCTCCAATTGGTTGAAGCGCCGGCGCATGGCCTCGAACGTCTCCGGCGAGAGATGACGTCGGTCGTACTTCCAGGTCCACCGTCCATCCGGGCCCGGCCGCAGGTTGTGGAGCAGGCTTCGTCGCAGCAGCCTCTCGTTGCGTCTCGGGTTGAATGCGCGCGCGCGTGCGACGAAGTCTTCGAGGGAATCCAGCTCGGCCGGTCCGAGGATGAACTCCGTCACCTCTTTCACGACCTTGGAACGGACTCCGGGGCCCGCGTCGACCAGCACGAGGGCGGACACGAGCTCCGGGTGTCGAGCCGCAAGCGCGATCCCGACGAAAGCGCCCAATGAGTGGCCGACCAGTGCGACGGGGGCGAGACCGAGAGCTTCGATGAATCCGTGGACGTCGCCGACGTGGGCTTCGAGCGAATAGTCCAGGGAGGGAGACCACTCGCTGTCGCCGTGCCCGCGCTGATCGAGCGCAAGACAGCGGAAGTCCCTTCGCAGCGCCAGACAGACGAGGTCCCAGGTTCGCGCGGTAAGCGCACCGCCGTGCAAGAACAGAACCGGAGCGCGGCCGGGGCTCCCCCAGTCCACGTAATGAAGCCGCATGCCACCCACGACCACATCGCCGTGGTCGGGGGCCACGACCTCGTCGATGTCCACGCCTGCGACGGCCGCGGCTTCTCGGAGATGGCTGAGCTCCGACCCGACGTCCATCGTGGTCCTCCGCTGAAAATAGTTCGGTAACCGAAGTATATTAACGAAAGATGAGAAGGACGCAGCCCGCCGTGGGGCAACAGTTGTGGCTCGGGCAGATGCTCGTGCGGCTCCTGTACCACTACCGCCAGGCCGCGACGGTAGAAGCGGCCGGACTCGGATACGGAGACATCAGGTCCCCTCACCTTCAGGTCCTGGCGCATATCTCGATGAAGGGGATCAGGTTGACGACGCTCGCCACTCGCGCACAATTGAGTCTCGGCGCCGCATCTGAATTCGTCAGTGAGCTCGAGGAGCTTGGCTATGTCGAGCGTCGCGCGGACTCTGTCGATCGGAGGGCGAAGCTGATCGTTCCCACCGCGCGAGGTCGCAAGGCGTTCAAGGATGGCGCCAAGGGCGCCGCTAGGATCGAACGTCGCTGGGCTTCGCTCGTCGGCCGGGGGCGCTTCGAGCAAACGGTTCAGGTGTTGGAACGGCTGCTGGATAGCCTCGACGACGCCGAGCACCGCTCCGAGGGACGGGCGGGCACGGTCAGTCGCGACTGAAACCGAGCTGCAGTCAGACGAAAGGACGACGACATGACGATTAAGCGGATGGATAACGTGCTCATCGTCGTCGAGGACCTCGAGGCTGCGAAAGCGTTCTTCCTCGAGCTGGGTATGGAGCTGGAGGGTGAGACGACGGTCGAGGGGCCGTGGGTCGACGCCACGGTCGGGCTCGACGACGTCCGTTCCGACATCGTCATGATGCGCACGCCGGACGGCCACGGGCGGGTCGAGCTGTCGAAGTTCCACAGACCGCCGGCGGTGAGAGCCGAGCCGGCGAACGCGCCGTCGAACACGCTGGGCATCCGCCGCATCATGTTCGCCGTCGACGACATCGACGACGTCGTTGCCGGCCTGCGCAAGCACGGCGCGGAGCTCCTGGGTGAGATCGCGCAGTACGAGGACATGTACCGGCTCTGCTTCATCCGTGGCCCCGAGGGCATCATCCTCGGATTGGCCGAGGAGCTCGGCGGAAGCTCCGACGCGCGCTAGGAGGAGAGATCGTGCCGAAACTGATCTATTCCATGAATGTGTCGCTGGACGGTTTCATCGAGGGGCCCGACGGCAGCTTCGACTGGTCGGTGCCGGACGAGGAGCTGCACCGCTTCCACAACGAGCGAGTCCGCGCGCTCGGCGGTCATCTGCTCGGCCGGAGGCTGTACGAGACGATGACGTACTGGGAGACGGCGCACGAGGATCCCGAAGCGCCTGACTACGCGCTCGAGTTCGCGGAGATCTGGGAGGCGTTGCCCAAGGTCGTGTTCTCCAACACGCTCGACGAGGTGGTGGGAAATACGCGCCTGGCTCGGGGCGGCATCGCCGAAGAGGTTGCCGAGCTGCAGGAGCGGTCCGGGAAGGACGTGGCGATCGGCGGAGCGGGTCTCGGGGCCGAGGCGATCAAGCTCGGGCTCGTCGACGACTTCCAGCCGTTCGTCAACCCCGTGGTCGCCGGCGGAGGGAAGCCGTTTCTTCCGTCACTCGACGAAGTTGTTCACCTGAAGCTCGTGGAGACGCAGACCTTCAGCTCGCGCGTCGTGTACCTACGCTACGAACCCGCCTGAACGCGATTTCGGATTGTCCTTTGGCGACGTGCGCCGAGACCGACGCTGGCCCTCGCGTCGTGGAGCTCGCCGGGCGGCAGCCGGATACGGTCGTGACATGCCTGATCCTCCGCGCGAGACGTATCGAGGTGGCGAGCACGAGGTAACTCCCCTGGAGCTGTTCTTCGACCTCGTCTTCGTCTTCGCCATAACTCAGGTTACGGGTTTGATCGTGGACGACCCCACGTGGGGCGGAGTGCTGCGCGGGGTGCTCGTGCTTGCCGCGATCTGGTGGGCATGGGATGTCTACGCGTGGTTGACGAGCACGCTCGATGTGGATGAGGGCGGCATCCGCTTAGCGATGCTGGCTGCGATGGGCGCGATGTTCGGTGTCGCCCTCGCCGTGCCGGGAGCATTCGGTTCGAACGCGGTCTTGTTCGGGATCGCGTACTTGTTGGTGCGGGTCACACACCTCGTGCTCTCAGCGTTCGTTACCCATGACGATCCGGACCGACGGGACGCGCTCGTGCGGTTCGCCCCGACCGCGATGGCGGGAGCATCGCTGCTCGTGCTCGCCGCTTTCCTCGATGGCAACGTCCGTATCGGCGTGTGGATGGTCGCCCTCGCCGTCGACTACCTCGGGCCCACCGTGGTCGGCATGGGACGCGGCTGGGGAGTCGCCCCTGAGCACTTCGCCGAACGACACGGACTGATCATCATCGTCGCTCTAGGCGAGTCGCTGATCGCGATCGGTGTCGGGTTCGGCACCGGCTTCGAGCTCGTTGCCGGGGTGGTCGTCGCAGCGGCTCTCGGCATCGTCGCGGTGTCGGCGCTGTGGTGGTTGTACTTCGACGTAGCCGCGATCTTCGTACGCCGGCGGTTGATGGAGGCAAATGCGGCCGAGCAGGCCCGTCTCGCGCGCGACTCCTATGCGTACCTCCACATGCCGATGGTGGTTGGGATCGTTCTGTTCGCCTTCGGTCTCGAGACGACACTGCACGATTTCGGTCACGAGCTCGACGTCGTCCCTGCCGTAGCCCTGTGCGGCGGTGTCGCGCTCTATCTACTGGCTCATATCGCGTTTCTCTTCCGCACGACCAACTACCTATTCAGGAGACGAACGATCGGTGCCGTTGCGTTGCTGGCGGTGATCCCGATCGCGCTGGCCATCCCGGCGTTGGGGACCCTGGGAATCGTGAGCTCGATCTGTCTCCTCGTGGTCGCGTGGGAGGTCGTTCGCCATCGCGGCGACCGAGTGCGGATCAGGCACCCCGACACCGCGGGTTGATCGTCGTGACCTTGCCTCGACGGAGATCCTCAATCGGGTGAGGTTTGCAGCCACATCACGACCGAGCCCGAGTTCTCGAGGACCGCGGCGCTGATGTACCAGGCTCCCACGGCGCGAGCGAGTGGTCCGAAGCTCGTCAATCCCGAGTCGTAACCGTTGGGCGCGTCTTCGGCGGTCACGACGACGGTGCGGTCGTCGCAATTCGACGGCAGGTAGGCGCTGGGCGAGTCAGGCCGCTCGTTCCAGAAGATGCAGTGTCCGTACGCAAGGGTCCCGACGACCGGGCTCTTGAACCACTCACCGAAGAAGGTGACGCCCTTTCCTGCGAACGGCGCTTCCTCGTACGCGACGAACGCAGGGGGGCTGACGACGTCGAGGAGCTGGGGGGCCAGTGTCTCGATCTCCACGCGCACGGCTTCGGTGGGAGACAGGTGCGTTCGTCCCTTCAGACCCCCGCCTAGACGAAGTAGCACCGTGGCATCTGCTCCGTCGGGGACGAAGTAGAGGCGGTAGACCCCGGCGGGAAGGAAGGGTCCCGACGAGGACCCGCCGCTGCGTCCCTCGACCTCCGGAGGAGGCGGGCAGCCGGGGTAGGAGCATCGGCCCATACGCGCACTTTCGATGAAGATGCTCTGGTTGAGGGTGCCGTCCTTGCGCTCCTTCATGAGCAGCATGTAGATCATGCGGCCCCCTCCGGTGAACTCAGACGCGTCCCAGCCATAGAGGCTCTCCGTCCTGATCCGCTGGGGGAGCCGAACGCGCATCGATCCGGGCTCGTCCCCGCTTATGAGATTCAGGGCCTTCAACGATGGGAGCTCCGCAGCCGTGGCCACCGGGGGTGCGGTTGCCGTCAAAGATGCAATGAGCACCAGCGCCGCGAGCCATCGGATCGTCCGCATGCCTGTCTCCTTTTCGGTAGACGCCCTGACCCTCCAGACACGCGGAGTGCCTCCCGTGGATGCACGCGGTCGCAGATATCCGATTTCGGCGCGAGATTGCATCCATGCGCGCATCCAGACGGGCACGGTCCGGTGTCTTTACGGGCGAGATGGGCGCCTCAGAACGTGACGCCGACTTCAAGGCGTTCTACGACTCAGAAGCGCGCCGTGTCCGGCAGCTCGCGCTCTTCCTCGTAGGAGACCGGGAATTGGCAGCAGATCTCACGCAAGAGGCGTTCTTGCGCACGTTTCGGCACTGGAACCGCATCCGAAAGCAAGACCCGGGTCCCTACGTGCGACGCGCGCTCGTCAACCTGTGCAAGAACTCACACCGTCGGAAAGCCGTCGAGTGGCGGCAGCGCCCGGTCACCCGGGAGGTCCATCCGACGCCGGACGTAGAAGAGACCATGCGCGTGGCCCGCGCGTTGGAGGACCTTCCTCCGGTTCGTCGCGCCGTGATCCTGCTGCGCTTCTACGAAGACATGACCGCCGCCCAGATAGCACGAGCTCTCGATCGCCCGCTCGGCACCGTCAAGTCCGACATCCGGCGCGGATTGCAGCAGCTGAAGCCGCTTCTCGGGGAGCAGGTAGGAGGTCGTCTTGACGCCTGAAGACAGACTGCGGGAGATCCTCCACTCCGCTCCCGCGGATCCCGGGTCGAGTGAGTCGTGGGACGCATTCATCCACCGAGCCCGCCGATCGCGCCTGAGGTACCGCATCGTTGCGACGACCGTCGCCCTGAGCG
>DATBND010000392.1:0-6195 GCA_036554505.1 Actinomycetota bacterium
GCGCGCCGCCGGTCTGGCGAACGTGCGCTTCGCCGGGTTCGTCCCCGACGACCGCCTCGTCGAGCTGCTGGCGACGGGGGACATCCACGTCGTCCCGCTGCGGCGCGGCCTCGGTGCCGTGAGCGTGCCCTCGAAGACGTACTCGATCCTCGCCGCCGGCCGGCCGCTCGTTGCCAGCGTCGACCGCGGGAGCGAGGTCGATCGTGTCGTGGAGGCGTCCGGCTCCGGCGTGGCCGTGCCCCCGGAGGACGCCGAGGCTCTTACCAAGGCCCTCCGAGCGTTGCTCGACGCCCCCGACGAGCGCGCCCGGATGGGGGCGGCGGGCCGGGCCTTCGTCGAGACGTGGGCGTCGCCGGCGGCGGTCGCCGCGGCATACGAGGAGCTGTTCGTCGAGCTCGCGTCTCACGAAACGAACGGTGGCAACGTTCAACCCACGTGACGCCGCCACCCTTTCAGAGCCTTCTCGACAGCCATGCCGCGACCGTCTACAGGTTCCTGCTCGCGCAGGTCGGGCCGGGCGACGCGGACGACTGCTGGCAGGAGACGTTCCTCGCCGCGCTGCGGGCCTATCCAAGCGTGCGCGACGACAACCTCCGCTCGTGGATCCTGACGATCGCCCACAACAAGGCGATGGACGCGCACCGCGGACGCCGGCGCCGGCCGACACCGGTGGCCGAGCTGCCCGACGTGCCTGGACGGGAGACCGCCGAGCCCGCAGGCACCGGCGTGTGGCAACTCGTGCGCGGGCTTCCTGAGAAGCAACGAGCAAGCGTCGTCCTTCGCTACGCGAACGACCTTCCGTACGCGGAGATCGGTCGGATCGCGGGCACGTCGGAGGCGGCTGCGCGCCAGAACGTACGCCAGGGACTACAGCGGCTTCGAAGGGAGATGACCGATGAGTGACGAGCTCGGAAAGAGGTTGAGCGCGGCGCGCAAGTGGGACGTGGAGGACGCGGCACGAAAGGCGGGCACGACCCTGGTCGAGAACGCGGCCGCCGGCGGGCTGGTGGACGTCGCCTACGCGTGGGTCGACTCGCCGCTCGGTCGTCTTCTCGCTGCGAGGACCACGAAGGGCCTCGCCCGCATCTCTTACGTCGGGGAGAACGAAGATCTGATCCTCACGGACCTGGCCGACCGCATCTCGCCGCGCGTGCTGGAAGCTCCGGCACGCCTCGACGACTTGCGCCGAGAGCTCGACGAGTATTTCCACGGCCGCCGGCAGGGCTTCGACGTGCCCATCGACTGGGGTCTCACGTCAGGGTTCGGACGGCGGGTCTTGAAGGCGACCGCGCGCATCCCGTTCGGCCGCATCTCGAGCTACAAGCAGATCGCCGCAGCGGCGGGCAGCCCGCGCGGCAGCCGGGCGGCGGGCAACGCGCTGGGGGCGAACCCGATCCCCATCGTGGTCCCCTGCCACCGGGTCCTCGCCACCGGCGGGAAGATCGGCGGGTACACCGGGGGCCTCGAGAAGAAGGAGTGGCTCCTCACCTTGGAGGGCTACCTCGAGCCTGCCGGGGAATAGTTTGCCTGGCTAAGTAGTGTTAGGTGGTGATGACGACTGCCACCGACACCAACCTAGCCCCCCGCCTGCGCCTCGGCGTGATGCGGCTCGCGCGGCGGCTGCGTCAGCAAGCCGGGCACGACGTGACGCCGTCCATGTTGTCTGCGCTGTCGACGATCGAGCGGCTCGGCCCCCTCACGCTCGGGCGCCTCGCGGAGCTCGAACGCGTGCGTCCTCCCACCATCAGCAAGGTCGTCACGCGGCTGGAGGACGACGACTTGGTCGTGCGCACCGTAGACGAGGTGGATCAGCGCGTCGCGCACGTGACCCTCTCTCCGCGCGGCAAGGCTCTAGTACGCAGCGCGCGGAGCCGCAAGGACGCGTTTCTGGCCGACCGGCTGCGTGCGCTTTCAACCGATGAACGCGCCGCGCTCGAGCGCGCGGTCGGGGTCATCGAAGGCATGCTCGAGGACGATCGTTGAGCCCGCTGATCCGGCTGACCCGGCGTACGTTCCGCTCGCTCCGCATCCGCAACTACCGCAGGTACTTCTTCTCACAGATCGTGTCGATGACGGGCACGTGGGCCCAATCGGTGGCGCAGATCTGGCTCGTCTTGCAGATCACCCACAGCGGAGTGGCGTTGGGGATCGTGACGGGCCTCCAGTTCGCGCCCATCCTGCTGTTCGGGGCGTGGACGGGACTGTTGGCCGACCGCGTCGACAAGCGCCGGCTGGTGATGGCGACACAGGCGTCGGCCGCGGCGCTCGCCTTGGCGCTGGGCGTGCTTACGACCACCGGAGTAGTCGAGCTGTGGATGATCTACGCCCTCGCATTCGGTCTCGGCATCGCGACCGCGATCGAGATACCGGCGCGGCAGAGCTTCGTCGTCGAGATGGTGGGCGAAGAGGATCTCGTCAACGCGGTCGGGCTCAACAGCGCTGTCTTCACGTCGGCGCGCATCGCCGGTCCGGCGCTGGCCGCCATCCTCATATCCACAGCGGGGATCGCATGGTGCTTCTATCTGAACGCGGTCTCGTTCATCGTCGTCATCCTCGCCCTCCAACGCATGGATGCAGACGAGCTGCAGCCTGCCCCGCGCGTCCCGCGCAGCAAAGGACAGATCCGCGAGGGCCTGCGTTACGTGCGATCTCGTCCCGACTTGTTGCTGGCGCTGGTGCTGATGGCCGTCGTGGGCACGCTCGCGTTCAACTTCCGCGTGATCCTTCCGCTCATGGCGACGGAGGTCTTCGGGGGTGGCGCAGGGGCGTACGGAACGCTGTCGGCGATCATGGCCGCGGGAACCGTGGGTGGGGCGCTCGCCGCGGCCGCAACCGGCAAGCCCGACAGACGCGTGCTCATCGGCTCGGCGATCGCGTTCGGGGCCCTTATCGTCGTGGCGGCTCTCGCGCCGTCGATCGTGACCGAAGCGATCGTGCTCGTGCCGATCGGCACGGTGAGCATGATCTTCATCGCGACGTGCAACGCGACGCTGCAGCTTGGCTCCAGCGATCTCATGCGCGGGCGGGTGATGGCGCTCTACGCCATGCTGTTCCTCGGAACCACTCCGATCGGCAGCCCGATCGTCGGCTGGCTGTCCGAGGCGATCGGCCCCCGCGCGACGTTCGCCGCCACCGGCATCGCGACGCTAGCGGCGGCGCTGGGAGCCTGGGCCTGGCTCGGGCGCTCCGCGCCGGCCCGCACAGGTGGCGGCGACGAGGCCGACGAATTCGAGGTCACCGAGGCCCCGGCCGAGCTCGCCGTCTAAGCCCGTCCCGCCGTACCTGCCTACGCGGTCGTGCCCGCGCCGCCTACATGGGTGCCGTGAAAAGCTGCGGTACATGAGGTACATGGGGTACACGATGGACCGCATGGACCGCATGGATCGCATGGACCGCATGGACCGCATGGACCGCATGTACCTCATGGACCGCATGGACCGCATGGACCGCATGTTTCTCACCCATAGCGTGATGGAACCGGCCCGAGCGGGCGCACCCCGCGCTACTGCAGCGGCCGGGGCTCGGTCGTCTCGCAGATCTCCGGCAGCTTGCCCGGCGTCGGGATCGGGATGGGAAGGATCTGCAAGAGCTTCTTCGTCTCGAAGCTCTCGCCGACGATGACCTCGACGTCGATGTCCGGCTTCGTGGGGCCCTCCTTGACCTCGGCCCCGGGCAGCGCGGCGCCGACGAGCTCGGCCATCTTCTCGGCACCCGGCTCGTAGCGAACCTTCGTGTTCTGGTACCCGAAGCGGTGGGCGTTGGTGACCTCTGCGATCTCGACGGACGCGGTGCCGGTGGCCGACGCGATCGTCGTGGAGGCCTCGAGCTCTTCGGCCGCCGGCGCGGCGACGAACGCTTCGGGGCTCACGCCGTTGTAGACGCCGACGCGGATGGTCGAGGGGTCGATGTCCGGGACCCCGTCGGCCTCCGCGGGTGATTCGTTCTTCTTGATCGCCTTGAACAGGACCTCGATCGCCGGCCAGTCGGGCTGCACGACCGAGTACGGCTGGCCCGACGACAAGGTGATGCTGGAGGTGCCGAGGTTCGGCGCGGTGTACGCCTCGTAGCCGTCCGGGTCGAACGACCGAAACCGCTTGAGCAAGTCGTACAAACCCTTGATGGTCGTGTGATCGTCGGTGCGGACGTTGTCGCCGGCGACTGAATAGAGCTTGCGGAGACGCCCGATGTTGAAGAACGTGCTGATCGACGTCACCTTGTTGAGAGCGGCCGACAAGAACTTCTGCTGGTTCTCGATGCGAGCGAAGTCGCCGGTCGAGAAGGCATGTCGCGAACGCACGTAACGCAACGCCTTGTCACCGTCGAAGTGCACCATGCCGAGGTCCTCTTCGGCGATCTCGATCCCGGTGTTCGGGTCGAACGGAATGGGCTCGGTGATGCAGATATCGACGCCACCAACCGCGTCGACGAGGTCGCGGAACCCGGCGAGATTGACCTCCGCGTAGTTGTTGATGTCGAGATGCGTGATGTTCTCGATGGTCCGGACGAGGTTCGCCCGCCCGGTCGAGTAAGCCGAGTTGATCTTCTGGGTCCCTCCGTCGGCGATCGGAACGTACAGGTCGCGGGGGAACTGCACCATCGTCACGCGATCGCTCTCCGGATCGACGTGAGCCAGGATGATCGTGTCCGACAGGTTCGTGCCGGTGTCGGCCGCGCCCAGCGACAGTTGCTCCTCCGGAGTGAGGCCGGTGCGCGCGTCCGTTCCCACCAGCAGCGCGTTGAACGGCGCGGCGTCGCCTCCCTTGTTTGGCACGACGTCGGGGATCGGCTCCTGGATACGTCCCTGCAGCCGGAGGTAGAGCCACGCGCTCACCCCGGCGCCTCCGAGCAGCACGATGACGAGGGAGAGCGCGGCCCACTGCCACCAATGCCTCATGTGCCGGCGCTCGCGCGTACGGCCGCCCTGCACGACCTCGTCCCATTGAGACGCGGCGAACGGATCGGCTTTCTTCTTCTTGAAGGGCCACATGGTCGAACGATTATGCGGTGACGGCCGGCGCTAGACGGGGACGAGGTGTGGAGAAATTGCTAAGACGCCGTTCAGCTTCGGCCGGGGACCCCAGGCTCGGTCATCGGCATGCCGTCGAGGACCTTGTCGAGCTGCTCGGGCGGAAGCACGTCGTGCTCGAGCGCCACCTGCCGGATCGTCTTTCGCTCTGCGTAGGCCTCCTTCGCAAGATTCGCTGCGGCCTCGTATCCGATGTAGTCGGTCAACGCGGTGCACAACATCAGCGATTGCTCCATGAGCTCGCGGCAGCGTTCCTCGTCCGCCTTTATCCCGACGACGCACCGCTCGGTGAACGCGGTGATGCCGTTCGTGAAGATCGTCATCCCGAACAGGAGGTTGAACGCAAAGGACGGCCAGAACACGTTGAGGTCGAGCTGCCCTCCGTGCGCGGCGAGCGAGTTGACCTCGTCGAACCCGATCACCTGCAAACAGACCATGTTCATCATCTCGGCCATCGACGGGTTGACCTTCCCCGGCATGATCGACGAGCCGGGCTGGACGGGGGGGAGGATGATCTCGGCAATACCCGTGCGGGGGCCGGACGCGAGCAAACGGAAGTCCGAAGCGATGCGCGAGATCTCCACCGCGGCGTTGCGCACGGCGCTCGATAGATAGGCCATGTCGGCGCCGGACTGCGTGAGCCTGAAGTAGTTCTCGCCCTTGCGGAGGTCGAAGCCGGTGAGCGCGCGCAAGTGTTCGAGCACTCCGTCGATGTACGCCACCTCGGCGTTGATCCCCGTGCCGGCCGCGGTCGCTCCGAGGCCGATCTCCTCGAGGGTTGACGCCGCGACGCGGATCCTCTCGATCGCCTTCTCGACCGCGGCCGCGTAGCCGGAGAACTCCTGGCCGAGGCGAATCGGGACCGCGTCCTGGAGGTGCGTACGCGACGACTTGACGATCCCGTCGAACTCCGCCGCCTTGTCGCGCAGCGCCCCGGCGAGGCCCTCGAGCGCGCCGAGCAGTCCCGGCACCAGCCGAAGGGCGCCCAGACGCACGGCCGTCGGGTTCGTGTCGTTGGACGACTGGGCCATGTTCACGTCGTCATTCGGATGGACCTTGCGGCCCGACCCGCGGTCGCCCCCGAGGATCTCCGAGGCACGGTTCGCGAGGACCTCGTTGACGTTCATGTTGTGGGAGGTCCCGGCCCCCGCCTGCCACGGGTCGATCAC
>DATBND010000395.1:0-5087 GCA_036554505.1 Actinomycetota bacterium
GTCGGGCGCGTTCCTGTTGCTGCCGTTTCAGCTCAGCGTCCTGGACTTCACGGCCCCCGGGGTCACACCGACCAACCTTCTCTACAACGTGATCTCGACACCCGGAGGGATCACGCGTTACAAGCTCGACGGCGCGCTCGACTGGAGCCTGATCCGTACGATCGCGACCGGGGCCGTCCCCGGCGTCATCGTGGGATCGATCCTGCGCATCACGGTGTTCGAGGATCCCGGCGACTTCAAGGTGCTCGTGGGGATCGTGCTGCTCGGCCTCGGCGCGAACCTGGTCGTGCAATCCCTGCGACCAGGATCGACGCCCGGCACGGCAACGACGTTCGCTGCGCCGCGCGTGGTTGTGCTCGCGCTGGGGGCCGGGACGATCGGCGGGATATACGGAGTGAGCGGCGGGAGCATCATCGCCCCCGTCCTCGCGGGGATGTTCGGCTTGCCTGTCAGACGCGTCGCGCCCGCCGCGCTAGTCGCGACATTGATCACGTCGATCGCGGGAGTGATCTCGTTCGAGGTGCTGGCGTTGACCGGAGCATCAGGGCCGGACAGCCGTCCCGACTGGCTGCTGGCGCTGTTGTTCGGCGTGGGTGGCGCCGCCGGAGGCTTCACCGGCGCCCGCCTCAACAAGCTGCTCCCTGAACGCCCCCTCCGCGCGCTCCTCGGCGTACTGGGGTTGACGCTTGCGCTTACCTACATCGCTCCCGTCCTGTAGCCGGGGTTCCGATTCGTCAGTCGGCGGGAACGACCACGGTCCTCGAGATCTTGTCGTGCCACGTCTGCCGCTCCGGATCCCAGAACGCCCACCAGTAGCCGAGTCCGAACAAGAAAAATGAAAGGAAGCGGCTGATCGAACGAAGGAGGGCTCTCCGGAAACCGATCTCGAGTCCGTTTCGAGATCGACGACGCGGACCCGAACGAGCTTCTTCCCGAGCGTCTGACCGAGGGGGCCGTCGAGGACCGCGTAGTAGAGGACGGGGATGAGGATGGCGACTACGCCCCACACCGGGTGATCGAAGAGTGCTTCGGTATCCGCCCTCCCCCCGTAGGGAATCACGCGGTACCCCTCGATCGTGACGGCGCCCAGGAGCTGGACGAGCCCAACCCATAGAAGGGTGTCGATCACGAACGCCCGGCGCCTGGCGCCGAGCTCGGCGCGCGGCGCGCCGTAGCCGGCATATGGGCCCCTTGGGTCCCCCGACGACGAGCGTGTGGGAGCGGAAGATCCAGACGAGTCCGCCATGTCCGCGTTCCTCCTCACACGAATCGGGTTGTTCGTCGGGGATGAAGCTAAGGCGACCGGTCCGGCCGGCTACTTCGAGCTAGTTGTAGCGGCCCCCAGAACCGACTGGGCCGCAGCTAGTCTCGCCGTCGGGATCCGGAAGGGCGAGCACGAGACGTAGTCCAGGTTCAGCCTGTCGCAGAAGAGCACGCTGTCCGGGTCGCCGCCGTGCTCGCCGCAAATCCCGAGGTGCATCTCCGGGTTGCCCTCACGGCCCTCCTCGACCGCCGCCTCCATCAGCCGGCCCACGCCCTGCTCGTCGATCGACACGAAGGGGTTGTAGCTGACGAGCTTGAGCTCCTCGTACATGCCGAGGAACTTGCCGATGTCGTCGCGCGAGAACCCGTACGTCGTCTGCGTCAGGTCGTTGGTGCCGAACGAGAAGAAGTCGGCGTGCTCGGCGATGTCCTTGGCCTCGAGACATGCACGCGGCAGCTCGATCATCGTGCCGAACTCGACGTGCAGGTCGACGCCGGCCTTCTCGATCACCTCGTGCGCGACGGGCTCGAGCTCGTCGCGCATCCGGTGCAGCTCCTCGGACGTCGCGACCAGCGGAATCATGATCTCCGGTCGAGGGTCGAACCCCTTCTTCTTCAAGCGGACGGCCGCCTCGACGATCGCGCGCACCTGCATCGCATACAGGCCGGGCTTGACGATCCCCAGCCGTACCCCGCGCAGGCCCAGCATCGGGTTGTCCTCGTGCAGCTCGCCCACCCGGCGCAACATCTCTTGCGCCTCCTTCAGGGGGAACTGCTCGCCCTTCACCTTCACCTTGCGCTTCTTCGTCGCCTCGGCGACGCTGACCGCGACGGCAAGATCGACGTGGTTCGGCAGGAACTCGTGCAGCGGCGGATCGAGAAGGCGCACCGTCACGGGCAGGCCGTCCATCGCCTTGAAGATGCCCTCGAAGTCCTTGCGCTGCATCGGAAGCAAGGCCTTGTACGCGGCCTGCTCCTCGGCCTCGGTGTCGGCGAAGATCATCTGGCGGATGAGCCCGACGCGCTCCTCGCCCATGAACATGTGCTCGGTGCGGCACAGGCCGATGCCCTCGGCCCCCCTGGCGCGCGCGTTCTTCGATTGCGGCGGGGTGTCCGAGTTCGCGCGCACGCGCAGCCGGCGCTTCGCGTCGGCCACGGTCATGAACCTGTCGTACGCGCGCCACAGCGTCGACTTCTTCGCCTTCGCATTGCCGAGGATCGCGGCGTCGAGCAGCGACGACTCGGTCTCGAGCTCCTCGGCGTAAACGGTCCCGTCGGTGCCGTCGATCGTGATCCAGTCGCCTTCCTTGATCGTCAGCTTGCCGACGGCGAACTGCTTGGACTTGCGGTCGATCCTGATCGCGTCGGCTCCGCACACAGCGGGGATGCCCTCGCCCCGCGCGACGACCGCGGCGTGTGAGTTCGTCCCGCCGGCCGAGGTCAGGATGCCCTGCGACGCGACCATGCCGTGATAGTCGTCCGGCGTCGTCTCACGGCGCACGAGGATGACGCGGTCGCCCTTCTCGGCGCGCTCGGCCGCGCTGTCGGCGTCGAACACCACCTGTCCGACGGCGGCGCCCGGCGACGCGTTGAGGCCCCGCGCAACGGGCTCGCGCGACCGCTTCAGGTCGGCGCGCACGATCGGCTTGAAGAGCTCGTCGAGCTTGCCCGCCGTCAACCTGTCGCGCACGGCGGTCTCCTCGTCGATGAGACCCTCCTCGACCATGTCGTGCGCGATCACCCACTCGGCGAGTGCGGTGCGCTTGCCGACGCGCGTCTGGAGCAACCACAGCTTGCGCTTCTCGACGGTGAACTCGATGTCGCACATGTCTTTGAAGTGCTGCTCGAGCGCATTCATGTGCTGCTGCAGCTCGACCCACGCGTCCGGCTGCACCTTGTCCATCTCCTGCAGCTTGAGCGTGTTGCGGATACCGGCGACGACGTCCTCGCCCTGTGCGTTCTCCAGATAGTCGCCGTACGGCTCCTTCTCGCCGCTGGACGGGTCGCGCGTGAACGCGACGCCGGTGCCCGAGTCTTCGCCCTTGTTGCCGAACACCATCGTCTGCACGTTGACGGCGGTTCCGAAGGAATCGGAGATCTTGTTACGCCGGCGATAGTCTTGCGCGCGCTGGTTGTCCCACGACTTGAACACCGCTTCGATCGCTAGGTGGAGCTGCTCGGTCGGGTCCTGTGGGAACTCGCGCGACGTCTCCTTCTTGACGATCCTCTTGAACGTCTTGACGAGACCCTCGAGGTCCTTCGTGTCGAGGTCGACGTCGCTCTCGACCTTGCGCGCGGCCTTTGCGGCGTCGATGGCCTCCTCGAACAGGTCGCCGTCGACGCCCATCACCGTCTTGCCGAACATCTGCACCAGTCGCCGGTAGCTGTCCCATGCGAAGCGGTCCGATTGGGTCTGCGCGGTGAGGCCCTCGACGCTCTCGTCGTTGAGCCCCACGTTCAACACCGTGTCCATCATCCCGGGCATCGAGAACCGCGCACCGGAGCGAACCGACACCAGCAACGGGTCTCGGGGGTCGCCGATCTGCAGGCCCATCGTCTCTTCGAGGGACTTGCGGTGCTCGGCGACCTCGTCGAGCATGCCCTCCGGAAACGTCTGGCCCCCCTCCCGATACGCGTTACACGCCTCGGTCGTGATCGTGAACCCTGGCGGAACGGGGAGGCCGAGGTTCGTCATCTCGGCGAGGTTCGCCCCCTTGCCTCCCAGCAGGTTCTTCTGGGATGCGTCCCCTTCGCTGAAGTCGTAGACCCATTTGCTCATCTAGTGACCGCCCTCCGGTTCCTCGAGGTCGATGTCGACGCGCTCGTCGTCGTCTTGCCCGATCGTCACGTCCGCCTTGCCGCGATGGCCGTGCGCGTCCCAGACGTTGAGGCTCCAGTTGCCCGGCGCGAGGTGATAGCGATACACGCCGGCGTCGTCCACCTGCACCTGGTCGACGACGTCTCCGGTGGCGTTGTGCACCTCGACGACCGCGCTCGTCGCGGGCTTCGATCCGTGCACCGTGATGGTTCCGGTTAGCTTCGGCACCTCGGCTCCTCCCATCGTCTCCCCACGGAGACCACTGTCACTCGAACCTCTTGTCGAGGTATTCGGCCAACCCCTCGATCGGGATGCGCTCCTGCTCCATCGAGTCGCGCTCGCGCACCGTGACCTGGCCGTCCTCGAGCGTCTCGAAGTCGATCGTCACGCAATACGGGGTGCCGATCTCGTCCTGGCGGCGGTAGCGCTTGCCGATCGACGCGGTGACGTCGAAATCCGTCACGTAGCGCTTCCGCAGCTCGGCCGCGAGCTTGTCCGCGACCGGCGTCAGGTCCGCGTGCTTGGAGAGGGGAAGGACGGCGACCTTCACCGGAGCCAGACGCTTGTCGATCCGCAGCACCGTTCGCTTCTCCATCTTGCCCGAGGCGGTCGGCGCCTCCTCCTCACGATAGGCGTCGATCAAAAACGCCATCGTGGGTCGCTCGACGCCCACGGACGGCTCGATGACGTAGGGGACGTAGCGCTCCTCGGTCTCGGCGTCGTAATACGACAGGTCCTCGCCGGAGTGCGTCCCGTGCGCCTTGAGGTCGAAGTCGGTGCGGTTCGCGATGCCCTCGATCTCCGACCAGCCCATCTGCGGGAAGTTGTACTCGATGTCGTAGGTGCGCTTCGCGTAATGCGAGAGCTCGTCGGCCTCGTGCTCGCGCAGACGCAGGTTCTCCTCACGCAGGCCTAGACCCGTGAACCAGCCCATCCGCTCCTTCAACCAGTAGTCGTGCCATTCGTCGTCCGTACCGGGCTTGACGAAGAACTCGAGCTCCATCTG
>DATBND010000114.1:0-4217 GCA_036554505.1 Actinomycetota bacterium
TCGGAGATCTCATCAACTTCCTCGACTACTTCTCGATGACGGGGATCCTCACCGAGGTCTTCTCGCTCGAGGCGGTGCAGGAAGTCGCGCGGCTGCGGGCCGAGGGTGATTACGAGCAAGCGCGTTCGGTGATCCGTGCTCGCTCGGAGGGGCGCGAGGACGAGATACGAATCGAGATCGGCGAGCGCGTGCGACAGGAGTACGAAGCCGTGTTCGCCGCCCTGCCCGACCCGACCTACCTGATCCTCGGCAACGTCGACGCTCCGCCCCTCGCCCACGCGTTCGCACTCGAGACCCCGGCGGTGATCGATGCCGACCGGAAGGTCTTCACGCTCGAGGGCGAGCGCTTCGGGTTCGCCGGCGGCGCTTTGCCCACGCCCATGAAGGTCGCGGGGGAGATCACCGAAGAGGAGCTGCGAGACAAGTTGGACGCCCTCGGCGAGGTCGACGTCCTCTGCTCGCATATCCCGCCGGCAGTACCGGAGCTGTGCTTCGACACGGTCGCGGGGAAGTCCGAGCTCGGAAGCACGGACATCCTCCGCTACATCGAGGACGTGCAACCTCGCCGGGCGTACTTCGGCCACGTGCACCAGCCGCTGGTGTCGTCGATGACGATCGGCCGAACGAGATGTATCAACGTCGGCTATTTTCGAGCGACGAAGCGCCCGTTCCGGCACGACCCGAAGGGGGAGTGATGGCCGACAGCGTGAAGGACTCCATCGACGTCAACGCGAGCGCAGGGGAGATATTCGAGGTCGCGACGGACTTCGAGGCTTACCCGGAATGGAACTCCAACATCAAACGGGTCGAGATAAAGGAGACCGACGACGAGGGCCGTGCGACGCAGGTCTTCTACGAGGTCGACGCGAAGGTGAAGACCGTCACCTATACGCTCGAATACGACTACTCGAACGCGCCGGAGTCGTTCTCCTGGGAGTTGGTGGACGGGACCGTGAAGGAGCTCAGCGGATCGTATGCATTCGACGAGTTCGACGACGTGACCGAAGTGCAGTACGAGACGCGCATCGACCCCGGGTTTCCGATCCCCGGGATCCTGAAGCGCCAGGCCGAGAAGCAGATCGTGAGGGGCGCCCTCGCCGACTTGAAGAAGCGCGTCGAATCCGGCTGAGCCTCATCGTCCGCGTGCTGTGCGCGGCCCTCGTCCTCGTCGTGCCGGCCGCATGCACGTCTGGCGACCCTCCCGGGCGAGCCACGCCGACGGAGCAACCGAGCTTCCCTCTGCCGGGAGACCTCGCGTTCGAGAGCCGACGCGACGGCAACCCCGAGATCTATCTGTTGACGGCCGATGGTGACGAGGTGCGGCTTACCGACGATCCCGGCGCGGACATCGCGCCGAGCTGGCTGGCCGACGGTTCGATGCTGACGTGGGGGAGCGATCGCGACGGCGACCGGGAGATCTTCACCATGGACGCCGACGGTACGAACGTCCGGCAGATCACCCACAACGAGGTGTTCGACCGGGCGCCGTCGTGGTCCCCCGACGGCGACGAGATCGCGTTCGCGAGCTTGGTCGACGGCCACTTCGCTCTCTACGCCGTAGCCGCGGAGGGGGGCCGCCCCCGGCCCCTGACGTCGCCGTCGGACTGGAACGACCGTCACCCCACGTATTCGCCCGACGGCACGCGGATCGCGTTCGCGTCCAGCCGCGACGGCAACTCGGAGATCTACGTGATGGGCGTCGACGGGTCCGGCCTTACGCGCCTCACGGACCACCCGCTCGGAGACTCGGTCCCGGACTGGTCGCCCGACGGCGAGCGCATCGTCTTCGCGCGCGGCGACCGCGAGCACCACGCGATCTACACGGTCGACGCCGGCGGCGGCGATGCCGTACGGGTGACTTCCGGAGATAACTACGACAGCGAGCCGAGCTGGTCCACTGATGGCTCCCTCATCGCCTTCTGGAGCGAGCGCGACGGCAACATCGATCTCTACGCCGTGGCGCCGGACGGGTCGGGCGAGCAACGGCTGACCACACATCCGGAGCCCGACTACAGCCCCAACTGGCGCCCGACTTCGCCCGGAGGCTGAGAGACGACGGAGGGATACCCTCCTGCCATGCGCATCGTGTTGTTCACCGGCAAGGGTGGGGTCGGCAAGACCACGATCGCGTCGGCCACCGCGCTGCGGATCGCGCGCTCGGGCCTGAAGACGCTCGTGATGTCGACCGATCCCGCGCATTCACTGGCGGACTCGTTCGACGTCGAGCTGGGACCGGAGCCCACCGAGGTGACGGGCAATCTGTGGGCCGAGCAGATCGATTCGCAGCGCCGGCTCGAGGAGAACTGGCGCGAGATACAGGAGCACGCGATGGCCGTCCTCGATTGGGCGGGCCTGAACGAGATCGAGGCCGAGGAGCTGTCCGTCATTCCCGGGCTCGACGAGCTGTTCTCGCTCGCCGACGTCAAGACGCACTACGAGGAAGGTCCCTACGACGTGCTGATTGTCGACTGCGCGCCGACCGGCGAGACCCTTCGCCTCCTCTCCCTGCCCGACATCATCCAGTGGTACATGGAGAAGATCTTCCCGGTCGAGCGCCGTGTCATGGGCGCGTTGCGGCCGGTCGCTCGACGGCTTACCAGCCTTCCCCTCCCCGACGACAAGGTCTACGCCGCGGTGCGGCGATTCTATGACCGGTTGGAGGGAGTGCGGCGGGTCCTCACAGAAGGGGACACCACGTCGGTCCGTCTCGTCGTCAATCCCGAGAAGATGGTCATCGCCGAGGCGCAGCGGACCTACACCTACCTCAACCTGTTCGGCTACCGGGTCGACGCGATCGTCGTGAACCGACTGCTCCCCGAGGCCGTCTCGGACCCGTACTTCGACCGGTGGAAGCAGCTACAGGCGGGCCACATGGGCACGATCCGAGAGTCGTTCGCGCCGGTGCCGATCCTCGAGGCGCACCTGCGCGAGCAAGAGCTCGTCGGAATCGGCCTGCTCGACGGATTGGGGGCCGAGGTCTACGGGGACTCCGATCCGGCGGGCGTCCTCTATTCGGACGATCCGATGGCGATCGACAAGCGTGGCGACACCTATGTGCTGAGCCTCAAGCTGCCGTTCGCCACGCGCGACGAGGTCGAGCTGTCGGTGAAGGGCGACGAGCTGTTCGTGAAGGTCGGCCCCTACCGGCGAACGATCATGATGCCCAAGGTCCTGACCGCGCGTGAGCTCGCCTCTGCTCACATGAGGGAGGATCGACTCGACATCACGTTCGAACGGAGGACCGCGTGACGGAAGAAGCTGGGCGGGCAGCGCGCTATCACGACTTGTTCGAGAACGGCCACGAGCACAAGTCGGACTGCGCGTATTGCCCGATCTGCGCGACGATCGCCGTCCTCCGTCAGACCAAGCCCGAGGTCCTCGAGCATCTCGCCGCGGCCGCGCGCGAGCTGATCGTCGCCGCGGGCATCTTGCTGGAGGAGGCCGGCAGTTTCGTCGGCGCCCCGGAGACCGACAACGGAGACGGTTCAAGCGCTGCTAACGGCGCCGACGGGGCCAAGGTCCGCCGCATCGACATCGGCTGAGCCGCAACACTTCCTCTCCGTTCCGCGATTTCTCGCACGCGTATCAAAGAACCCCCTTTACACGCGCCCTGCAAACGCGAATATGAGATCGGGGAGGGCCAGTGAATGGGGTGGACACACTCTGAGGCTTGGCGATGCACTCGCGACTGCGCGATCGCGTGAGGGCCCACCCCTAACGTGGCCGACGCGATCAAAGTCGTCAGCTGGAACATCCAGGTCTTGGGTGAGGCGAAGGCCGCGCCTCAGACCCGGGGCGCCCCCAAGACCAGCGGTACACCCAAGGCGAGCGGGTCCCCCACGAAAAAGCAGAAGACGTCCTCCGCAGGATCCCTGGGCCCATTCCCTCGGATCGTCAAGACGCTCAGCGCCGAGATCATTCGGATGCAGGCGCAGGTCGTGGGGATCATGGAGGTCGCCGGCGGGCAAGGACAGAAGCTCGTCGAACTCTTCAAGAGCTACTTGAACGAACGAGAAAAGGCCCTCGTCTGGGATGGCCGATCGAGTAGCAGCGCGGGCACGGAGGGCCGCAACGAGGAATACATCTTCTTGTGGCGTGACCCGGTCGTCCTCGACAAGAACGCGTCGCCGGGACCGCTCTGGAGCATTGGCGTAGTGGACGATAACGCGCTGTTCGGAGTCACGCCGCCTAGCATCCCCGACCGTCTCTCGCTTTAC
>DATBND010000005.1:0-3453 GCA_036554505.1 Actinomycetota bacterium
AACGTCCGTCGGTTCGCGAGTCCAGTCAGCGCATCCGTGTCCGCCATCTTCTGCACCTGCTCGCCCAGCCATGCGTTGCGCAATGCGAGTCCGGCGTGCGATGCGAACTGAACCAGCATGGTCACGACGCGCCGCTCGATCCTTCCGTTTCCGTTCTCGAGGACGAGTGCCCCGATCGGATGGGCCTCCGCGAACATCGGCACCACCACCAGATTCCTCGCCATCGGCAGCAATAGCGACAGCCGGGGGTCGGCGTCGTCCAACCGCCGGACGAGCAGCGGTTCCTTGCTCTTCCATGCGCGCTGCACCACCGCGTCGAGCCCGGGCCTCGGATCCGCCGGCTCGCCGGGCCCCCGGTATGCCATCAGGGAAAGCTGCCCCTCCGGTCCGGCCAGCACGACGCCGCGCGGGAACGAGAAATCGCGCGTCACGCTCTCGAGCAGCGTGCGTGCCACGCCCTCCGAGCCGGTGGCGAACTCGAGCTCGGTCGCCATCCCGGCGAGGAGCTCGAGGTCGCTCTTCCGCCGCTTCAGCTCGCGCTCGTTGATGGCCGAGAAGATCGCCGTGGCAAGCGCCAGGACCCAGAACGCGGTGAAGACCACCGCCGCGTGGGAGTCGGCCGCGGTGTTCCGCGCCGGCACGTCCAGCAGGCCGGAGCTTTCCGCGTACTTCATCGAGAAGAACAGCAGTGAGTGCCACAGGGCGATCTTCAGCCCGGTGCGGTACGAGACGAGGAGCGTCACCGCGATCAGGTGCACGTAGACGAGTAGACGCAACGGGCTCGTGTCGGCGCCGGTGGTGTACATCGCCCAGGCGAGATAGATGCCGTCGACGAGCAACATCCCTCCGACGACGACGAGGCCGGGACGATGCGCGAGCCGCCGTGCCGCTTCGGCGGCCGCGGTGATCGCGAGATAGGCCGCCGTGATGATGACCAGAGTGGGGAGCTCGTCGAGGGAACGAGACGACTCGAAGAACCCGTAGCCGATGACGATCACCGCGAGGACCCCGCGCAGCATCTGGAGATACGACATGCGCTCGCCGAGTGACACGACGGCGCTCTCCGAGGCGGTCGCCGCCCGTGTCGAGCCGCGGGCGCGCCGGTCGATCATTGGAAGCTCAGGAGGTCGTGGTCCGCGTCGAGCGGCGCGAGAACGAGCTTGGGATCTCTGCGGTCGGCCCAGTACTGAGCGATGACGTAGCCGAGCACCACGAGCGTGAGGGCGAGAGGGAGCGCGAGCTTCTTTGACGCCTCGATGGCAGCTTCGCGCAAGCGCTCGCCGAGGCTCGGTTCGAACGAGCGGGAGACGGTCGGGGTCGCGGCCTCGGACGACGCGCGCGATCGCGTCGCCGGCGTTGTTCCGAACGCATTCGCCCCGCGCGCGTTGGCGCGGGCGCTCCGGGCAGAGCCGTCGCTGCGCGCGCGGCCATCGGGGCCGAAGAAGAGCCCGCGGGGATTCCGTCGGCCGGCGGGGCCGCCGCCGTCTCCGGGGGAGCCGTCGCCGCGGCCGATGACGTCGCCGATCGTCCCGCCCGTCGCCTCGTCCACCGTGTCGACCACTCCGTCGATCGCCTTGCCGGTGTCGGAGGCCACGTCGTCGGCCTTGTCGACCACGTCGTCGACGGTGCCGCCGACATCGGTGCCGGCGTTCTCGTCGACCGCGTCGGTGACGTCGTCGAGGGTCCCCTGGATCGGGTCCTCGGTGCCGGTCGCGTCGCCTATGACGTCGTCGACCGCGTCGAGCGCGTCGGAGACGGGCTCGTCACTGGAGGCGATCTCGTCGACCTTGTCCACTACGTCTTCGACGGGCGCGGGCAGCCGCGGGGCGGCGAACGCGGGCAACGCGCTCACGGAGAGAGATAGAAGGGCGAGCACGGTGACGGCGAGCGCGCGTGAGCGCGGCCGGAGGCTGCTGCCCATCGATCTGCTCGTCACCATGTTGCTCCCAGTTCGGTCACGCATCGCCACCTCTGGTATCGGCAGCGGCCCCGCCCGTCTTGACTAGTCCGCTCGTTGATAAATATGCAGATATGTGCATAGGCTCTACGGATATGGGAGCTACAGCTTCGGTCATCGGTGCATCGGGATACGCGGGAGGCGAATTGTTGCGCCTCCTCGCGGATCATCCGGCGCTCACGCCCGCGGTGGCGGGGGCACACGCCCGCGCGGGCAGCGACGTCGGCACCGTCCATCCGCAGCTCGGCGCCGCGGCCGGGACGCTGGTCGACATCGCCGCCGCGCTCGAGGCGGAGGTCGACGTGTGCTTCTCGTGTCTTCCCCATGGCGAGCTGCCACCGCTCCTCGAGGGGGCCGCGGCGCGCGTCATCGTGGACCTCGCCGACGACCATCGCGGCGATAGCGCATGGGCCTACGGCTTGCCGGAGCTGAACCGAGCCGCGCTGGCCGGCGCTGCTCGGGTAGCGAACCCCGGGTGTTATCCGACCGCGACGCTCTTGTGCACGGCGCCGTTCGCCGCGGCGGGCGTGATCTCGTCGCCAGTGATCGTCGACGCGCTGTCGGGGACCTCCGGGGCGGGGCGCGCCGCGGCGGGGCACCTGATGCTCGCGGAGGCGACCGCCAATGCGACTGCCTACGGGACGGTCGAGCACCGGCACGTTCCCGAGATGGAGCGCGGGCTGCAACGCTTCGGAGGGCTGGCGGCGACCGTCTCGTTCACTCCGCATCTCGTTCCGATGGCGCGCGGCGTGCTGGTCACGGTGCGCGCTCCGCTGACGGCTGACCTCGACGACGATGGTGCCCGGGCGATCCTGCGCGACGCGTATGCGTCGGAGCCGTTCGTCGAGGTACTCGACTCATGGCCCGCTACGAAGCCCCTCACCGGGACCAATCGCGCGCACGTGTCGGCGCGCGTCGACGCGCGCTCGGGGTTCGTGGTCGCATCTGCCGCGCTCGACAACCTCGGCAAGGGCGCGGCCGGTCAAGCCATCCAGAACGCGAACGCGCTCCTAGGCATCGAGGAGACGGCGGGCCTCTCTGCGCTCGGTGTGTGGCCATGACCCAGACGGCGTGGCCCGACGGGGTGCTCAGCAGCGGGACCTCGTGCGGGATCAAGGCGGACGGCGCGCCCGATCTGGGCGTCATCGTCGCCGACGGGACGGTCGCGTGGGCGGGGACCTTCACCAAGAACGCAGCCGCGGCCGCGCCCGTCACGTGGTGCCGAGCGCGCCTCGGCGCCCCGGTTCGCGCCCTGGTCGTCAACAGCGGCAATGCCAATGCGTGCACAGGGCGCGACGGTGATACCGCGGTTGCCGCCATTGCGCGCGAGACCGCCGCGAGCGTCGGCTGCCATGCCGAGCAGGTCCTCGTCGCCTCTACAGGGCCGATCGGGGTGCGACTGCCGGTCGACGCGGTCCTGGGGGGTATCCCGGGCGCGCTGGACGCGCTCGATCCCTCCGTCGAGACGTTCGCTCGCGCGATCCTGACGACCGACA
>DATBND010000010.1:0-2894 GCA_036554505.1 Actinomycetota bacterium
AGGGTGACTCGGCCGGTGAGACCGCCGATAATTCCGCGAGCGACAATGGCGACTCAGCGCCCTCGGGAACCTCGGGGAATGACAATGCGGGCGGAAAGAAGTCGGCGCCGCGGCGTCCTCAGGTTGCAGCACCGGTGCCCATCCCTGCGGGCACCCATTCGTACGACACGGACGGCACGACGACCGTCTCGGGCAACACGCGTCGCATGCCCAAGTCGACGACTTTGACCGCGCGGGGGCCGCGCGGGGACGAGCAAACGCAGATAAGAGACCTGCGTGACTCGGACGGCAACGGAACCGTTGTCGAGACCAGGCTTCTGTACCGGGAAGAGGGCGTGTACATCACGTACGTCAAGATCACGGCGAGCTTCCCGGGCGGCTTCACCGACGTACGTGAGCTGCAACCGGCGAAGCCCGAGCTGATCGCGCCGACCGGCGCGAAGCCCGGCGCGTCCGCGTCGTTCTCGATGGAAGGCTCCGGCACGCGCGCGGACGTCGACGTCGCGGCCAAACGTTTCGAGGACGTCGCCGTCGGCGGCACGAACGTCAGGACGCTCGTCATCGATACCAAGATCGTGTTCTCGGGCGCGATCGAGGGCCGCCAGACGTCGACCTCGTGGTTCGAGGGCGAACACGCTATGGCGGTGCGAGAGGCGGTCGCTACCGATGTCAGCAGCGGGCCCATCCGCTTGCAGAGCCAGTATCAGGCGCAGCTCACGCGTCTCCCCTGAGCGCCACCCTGCCGTTCGAGATCGCGATGCCCTCGGCCTCTAGCAGTTGGGCCTGACGGGTCGCGTTGGGTGATACGAGCCGCCCGTCCGCGCGCACCACTCGCCACCACGGGACTCCGTCCGTTCGCGACAGGACGTTGCCGACGCCGCGCGCGGCGCCCGGGAATCCCGCGTCGCGCGCGATGTCTCCGTAAGAGGCGATCTCACCCCGGCCGAGGCTCCGTATCGCCTCGATCACCGCGTCCTCGAACTCGCTGTTCACCTCAGGGAATCGTGATGCGTCCGTCCGCGCCTATCGGGAAGTGCGGGTTGTGTGCGACCTCCCACGGATAGCCGTCCGGGTCCGCGAAGTAGGCCGAGAGCCCTCCGAAAATCGCTTCTTCAGGGGCCTTCAACGCGGTCGCGCCCGCAGCCAGGGCCGCGTCGAATGCGGCTACGACCGCGTCGTCGGTCTCCAGGTTTATGGCTAACGTGACGCCGCCGAAGCCGTCCCGCGGCCCCGGCGGGATGTGGCCGTCGGCGGCGAGCTCCTCATATGCGTGGAGGCCTATGTAAGTGTTTGCCGTGCGGAACCAGTAGATGACGCCGTCGACGCTCGAGCTCGCGAGCTCCCAGCCGAGCGCTTCGTAAAAGGCCTTCGATCGCTCGAGGTCCGTGACGCCGAGGGTGATGATGCTGACGCGCGCTGGTATGGGCATGCCGCGAGCGTCGTTAGGCGCAGAAGCAGAACGTATCTTGCGCGCCCGTCCCTCGCACGCAGTCGTTGCAACAGATGACGGCGTTGCCTAACGGGATACACATATCGAGCGGCGTCGACCACGTCCCGCACTGGGTGGCAGCCGGAGCACACGAGACCTGAGCCGCGGCCCGGCCCGCCGTCAGCGTCAGGATCAGAGGCGCGGCCCACGCGACTGTTCCCGCCCGCCTGAGGAAGTCCCGGCGATTCTCGGCGTGTGCCTGTGCCACGTGTGCCCCCTTGGATTGAACGTCGCCTGGATGGTATTGCCGGGCTGCGCGACGCCGCAAGCGGGGGTCGCGGGGGAAGCTTCCGCGCAGCGTCCACCACGCTCCGGGGTAGTCGATGCCCGTCGTCCGGGCCGATAACGCGCACGGGCGGTGACCATCGGCTCGTCCGTTTGCCAATCCGTGAAGGAGATCGCGACCCTCCCGTCGAATTCAATGTCCGTGGGAAGGCGGACGATGTTGTGCTGGGTTGTCGCGTGCGCAGTATTTTCTGCGCCAGGCTCTGCTTTTGCAGCCCCGGCCGACCACGAGGGACGGCGGATCCCGACGCTCGGAGCCGTGTCGACTTTTCGGGCGAGCAAAACCAGCTCGATCCTCGTCAAGCTCCCGCGTCCTGTGCGTTACCGAGATCTTCGAGCTCGAGTCGGTGGCGGCGGACGCTGGCGCGGCTTCATTCTCGCCAAGACGGGCGCGCCCGTGCAGCTCGGTGGCACGCCAACCCTCGATTTCGTGCGACCAGGTTGGTGTTCGAGGCGGGGCTGCCGAGCGCGGACTACTCGACCGACGCCTTTTTCCTGGAACTTCGGACGTCGTCTTCCCGCGGGGACCTATCGTCTGTACCAGCTCGCGGACGGGCCTACGACCGTCACGATTCGCATCAAGTCTTTGACCGGCACGTTGCACGCCAATCCGAGCCGGCCGGTCCAGAGCGAGATCCGGATGCTTCGTCCCACCAGTCCGACTCCGGATCGGTCGATCTACTCAGCCGGCCAGTTCACGCCCTTGCGCGGTGGGGTCGCCGACTACGCCGGGATGGGCATGTGGGTGGACGCGTCGCCGCACACGCTGACCGCCTACGGGGAGTGTTTCTACGAGCCCGAGATGCTGATGGGCCAAGTCCTCCCTCGCGAGCTTGCGTTCGCCCCCAACTGTCCGACCGGCGAGAACCTCTGGACCGATGGTTTCCCGCAGTATCGGATCTCTGAACACGAGCAGCTGACGGACGAAAAGGTTCACTGGTCCGTCGCCTATTCCGGAGCGCTCATAAGCGGCGTCGGCGGGTGGTTCGACAGCGCGTCCGTCGTGCGCGAAGCCGACATGGTCGGCCTGTGGATGAACTTCCAAGGCAAGAACAGTTTGTTGCGAGAACGAGAGGAGGTGAAATGAGAAAAAGACTAGTCGTGATCATGTCGATTTCAG
>DATBND010000029.1:0-8379 GCA_036554505.1 Actinomycetota bacterium
GACGGTCGCGGAGACCCTCGCGCGCGAGCTCGACCTTCCGCTGTTGCCGGAGGTCGCCCGCGAGATAGTCGAGATGGGCTTCAAGCTCGACAAGGATGCGACGCCCGAGACCGAGGCCCTCATCTTCCTCAAGCAGTACAACAACGAGTTGTCGGAGCCGGAGTTCGTCGGCGACAGGTCGTTGATCGACTCGATGGCGTACGCGGGATGGGTGCTCGACAACCAGCCTTATCGCAAGGAGATGGCGCTGTGGGAGGAGTGTGAGCGCCTCGCCGAGCGTCGGCTGCGCACCAACTACTCACACGTCTTCTATCTGCCGATCGAGTTCCCCATCGTCCTCGACGGGTTGCGCCCCGACGACCCCGGCTTCCAGAAGGAGATAGACGAACGAATCGTCGGGCTCTTGGCGACCCACGGCGTGAAGTACGTGACGATCACGGGCACGGTCGAGGAACGCCTGGCCGCGATCCACGAACAGCTCGGCTGACGCGTCAGGAGACCGGCCCCTCTGGACGACCGGTAAGGTGATCCCCGGCTGACGCGCAGATGTGGGGGTGGGGCATGAGGGGTGGTGCCAATCGCGGGGCACGATTCGCTTTAGCGATAACGACCGGGGCATGGCTTGCCGGCAGCTTCGCATTCAGTACCGCGACGCAACAGGTCGCGCAGCCCTGCCCCACATCCTCCGCGACGCCGTCGAGCTCGTCGACCACTAGCACCTCGCCGAGCAGCACTCCGTCGGCCACCGCGAGTAGGTCACCTAGTCCGAGCCGGTCGCCGAGTCCGAGCCGGTCCCCAAGCGCGAGCCCTTCGCCCAGCGCAAGCCGGCCCGCAAGTCCCAGCCCGAGTCCGAGTCCGACCCCTTCGAGCTCTCCGAGTCCGACGGTCTCGCCGAGTCCCTCGCCGTCACCGGACTCCTCGTCACCTACCTCGACGAGCTCACCGAGTCCGACGGATTCTTCGACGCCCTCAGCGACGGCCACGAGCTCGAGCTCCTCGCCGTCGACAGAGGCATCGGAAGGCGCCTCACCCTCGAACGCGGGACCGCCGAGTGACTCTCCCACCTCCCCGGACTCGTCGGCGACGACCTCCCCTCCGAGCGCGCCGGCCCCTGTCGCTCGCCAGGGCAGCGCCGAGCAGGACCCGTGCGAGCCCGTGCCCCCATCGTCGCCGTGCACCATCTTGGGCACGGATCGAGGTGAAGCCCTTCGCGGGACCCCCGGGCGCGACTACATCTGTGGGATGGGCGGCCGCGATCGATTGACGGGCCTTGGCGGCAACGACGTCTTGGTCGGGGGTCCAGGATGGGACGTCTTGTCCGGTGGGCCGGGAAACGACGAGCTGGACGGCAGCGAGGGAGAAGACGCCGCCGGGTACGGGGATGCCGACGGTCGCGTAACCGTCAGGCTGTGGGCGCATAGCGCGCGCGGCGAGGGATCGGACGAGCTCGACTCCATCGAAAACGTCTTCGGGTCCGACGGGCGCGACACGCTGGTTGGTAACGCCGCGTCGAATGAGCTCCGGGGCGGTGGCGGAGGGGATGACTTGATCGGAGGCGCCGGCGACGACACCCTGGACGGAGGCGTCGGCGACGACACGCTACGCCCGGACGAGGGCGGAGACAGGGTCAACGGCGGCTCCGGCGAAGACGTCGTCACTTTTGCGTCCTCTTCGCACGGCATACGCCTTTCACTGAGCTCGCAACGCGCGCACGGCGATGGCGCAGACGTCGTGCACACGACCGAGAACGTCGTGGGGTCCCGGAAGTCCGACACGATCCGAGGTTCCAGCGCGGCTAACACGCTCGAGGGTCGAGGAGGAAGGGACCGCATCCACGGAGACGCCGGAAAGGACAGGATCTTCGGCGGAGACGGCCACGACAAGATGTGGGGTGACGGAGGGGACGATGACGTGTCCGGGGGTGCCGCGCGCGACACCATCTACGGCGGAGCAGGCAACGACCGGCTAAACGGAGGCGCCTCCACCGATACCTGCTACGAGGGCGAAGGCTCGGACACCAAGTCGTCATGCGAGTTGCCGAAACCGCCGCCTCCTCCCCCGCCAGACGGCGACGGCGGCGGCGGGACCGATGGGGGCTCGGGATGCACCCCCGGATACGACCCGTGCCTGCCACCCGCGTCCGACTACGACTGTGCCGGCGGCACCGGCGATGGGCCGAAATATGTGTCAGGTCCCGTTCGGGTCTTCGGGTCGGACCCCTACGGGTTGGACTCGGACGGGGACGGCGTGGGCTGCGAGGATTAGTTGGCCGGGCGATCGTGGAGCTTGACCAGGCCCCCAAGCGCTCCGACGTATGCCGAGCCGTCCGGGCCGATGGTGATCGGCGCGTAGTTGTTGTTGTAGCCGAGGCCAGTGCCGGCCAGGCGTTTGAAGACGGTCTTGCCGGTCCTGAAATCGAGCGCGGTCAGATACCACGGGTCGATGCCGTCCTCGCGCGGAGGCTTCGTGTACGTGTAGACGAGCCCGGCCGCGAGCGACGCCTTGGGCACGACCGACGGTGCCCGTTCCTTGCTCGTCCAGGCCGTGCGACAACGACCCCCCGAGAAGTCCACGCGCGCGAGCCCGGGAGTCGTCGAACCTCCTTGCTCGGTGGTCGCCGGGCCGGCGTACCCGTAGTTGTTCTCGACGATCAGCGACCGGCCTATGCCGATCAACGAGTTGTCGGTCGCGCTCTCGCCCTTGCGAAAGACGGGCTCCGCGCACACCTCGGACCCGCCCGATCCGGCCTCGCGCCGGTACACGACGACGTTCATGCGGGGCTCGTCGTTGTCGGTTATCGCTACGTACTTCTTTCCGAGCAGCGTCGGCGTCGTGCCCGACCCCTGGCTCACCTGGCCCGGCTTCTGCGCGGTGCCCCGCGGATACTCCCGTCGCCACGTGACCTCGGGCGCGCCCTCAGCGCCGGAATCGAACCTGTACAGCGCGTGGTCGGACACGATGAAGACGCCGCCCGTCTCGTCCACCGCGAACGAGTTCGCGATGACCTCACCGTCCAGCGTCACGCTCTTCACCGACCCCGTCGCCGGATCGACGGTGCCGACCTGGCCGCGCGTCGTCACCCACCAGATCAGACCGTCCCAGTCGGGCAACGCCGAGACGATGCCCTCACCGGGCGCGACCGTTCCCGAGAGGTCGTAGGTCTCCTCGACCTCGAACGCGGGGCCGTCGGTGCCGGCGACAGTCCCGATTACCCAGATCTGCCTCGTGTTCGTCGGCGTGACCACCCGGTATTCGTTGTCGAGATAGAAGTAGCCGCCGCCCGAGAAGTCGTTGAAGGGGCTCGAGCCGGTCCCGCCCCCCGATCGCGGCGGCAACGGCATCGTCGCCTTCGTCGCGAGGTTGCGCGGGTTGATCATCAACAGCGACGGTCCCTGTGCCCCCACGCAGATCGTGATGATCCGTCCCTTCCTGTCGAATGACACCGACGCGCACTCCGCGCCGTGGAACGTGGAGGTGACCTTCACGCGCTTGCCGAGCGGACCCGGGCGCGCGTAGCTGTCGGTCATGTACGCGTCGTCGTGGATGTTGTTGTCGGGATCGGGGGCCATGTACGGGTTCTGCGGGATGCGGAAGGAGTCGACGGGCCGAGGGCGCGCGGCATGCCCGACGAACTTCCGCACGCTCTCCGCGTCCTGCGGATTCTGAGGGATGGGCTGAGCCGGGACGTCCTTCGCGACGCCGGCATGTGGAAACGCAACGATCGCCGCTCCCGCCAGGAGCACCATTCGCGCCGCCCGTCGATGTTTCATTTCGCCCTACAGAATAGGCGCCGAAAGCGGTCATGCGAGGTGGTGGTGGAGGAACTCGCTCGTCGCCTCGAACGCCGCGGCGTCGGCCTCGGCGTCGTACGAATCGATCACTGCGGCGTTCGCAAACCAGTGACCGAGTCCCGGATAGGCGATCAGCTCCGCGTCGACGTCAGCGGCTTCGAGAGCGTCGAAGGCCGCCTCCGCCTCGGACAACGGCGTCCACTCGTCGTTCTCGGCGAAGTGGCCCAGCGTCGGGCCGTTCCACCGGCCGTCGCCGAGCGAGCCGGTCCCGTAGTAGACGACGAGCGCCTCGATCGGCCGGAGCGCAGCGAGCTCCACCGCCAGGTCGGCCCCCAGAGAGAACCCGACCACGCCCAACCGGGGATGCCAGTTGGCGGTCAGCAGATCGGCGGCCGCCCTCAGCTTGCGCATGGTCGCATCGCGGTCCAGCGAGCGCGCGAGGGCAGTCGCGGCGTCGACGGACGATGCAATCTCTCCGTCGTAGAGGTCCGGCACCAGCACCGTGAAGCCGGCGCGGTTGAGACGGTCCGCGTACGCCACGAACGAGTCCTGCAGGCCGAAGAACTCGTGCAGCACGAGGACTCCCGGCCCGACCCGTTCGGAGCGCGCCATGTAACCGCGCCCGGCGTCGCGGTGCTTCCCGAACGAGACCATCTCGCCGGTGGATCGGTTCGTGCGGTCGTCGGGCGGCTCGCGCCATTGGATCGTCGATCCCACGCGCTCTCTCTACCATCGGCGCGGGGCGCGCCACGGCTACGCTAGCAACGCAATGGGCATCCTCGGGTGGATCGCGGTCGGGCTCGTCGTCGGGGGACTTGCGCGCTTGATGCTTCCCGGACGAAGCCCGGTCGGATGTCTGGGAACGATCTTCATCGGCATCGCCGGCGCCGTGCTCGGCGGCAAGCTCTGGACCGAGCTATTCGGCCCTCAGCGCGGGATCGCGTGGATCGGATCGATCCTCATGGCGATGGCGCTCCTTGCGATCTTCCGCCGTCTGACGCCCGACGAGCACTGGTAGCGCGAGCGCGCGGCTCAGGAGTCCGGGAACACCTCTAGCGCGTAGTCGACGGCGTCGTCGAACGACATGCTCCGGCCCTCGTCCCACGCCTTACGAAAGCCGTCCTCTCCCAGCGCCTCTTTCGCGCGGTCCAGGTGCTGGTCCATCAGTGCCTGCTCGAACGGAGACGGCGTCGCCCCCACGATCTCCCGTAACGCGTCCCCGGCGCCATAGAGGCGCGCCGCGTCGGCCGGGCGATCGGTGCGCGCGGCGATCGATCCCATGTCCTCGAAGCAGTCGACGATGTCCCACTTGCCACCGAGCTCCCTCCATAGAACGAGGCTCTCGCGCGAGAGGACACCGGCCTTGTGGGCGTCGCCCGAGCCGAGATAGGCCCCGCCCAGGTTGAGCAGACAACGGGCCGTGCCCTGCTGGTCTCCGATCTGCCTGAAGAGCTCGAGTGACTGCGTGAGCTCGTCGACCGCCGCGTCCCAGTTCTCCTGCAAGCGGCCGACGACGCCGAGATTGTTCAACGTCGCAGCCTCTTCCACCCGGTTCCCCGCGCGCCTGTGCAGAGCGAGGCTCTGCTCGTAGAGGGTGCGTGCGTTCTCGTACTCGTCGTGCTCGATCGCGAGATTGCCGAGGTCCTTGAGGGACATCCCCACCCCGCTGTCGTCGCCGATCTTCGCCCACACCTCGAGCGCCTCCTCGTACAACGCCTTGCCGCGCTCGAGATCGCCGCGGCTATGCGCGACGCGGCCGGCCGCGCGCAGCACCTCGGCGCGCGCGCGTGATTCCGACGTCTGGCCCTTTCCGAGCGCCTTCGACGCCCATCGGGCGGTCTCCGAAAGATGCCCGCGCACTTGCCAGAAGGCCCATGCGGACGCGGTCAGCTGGAGCAGGAGCTCGGGATCGTCCTGGTCCTCGGCCCACGCGAGGGCGGCGCGCAGGTTGTCGTACTCGGCCTCGAGCGCCTCGACCCAGATCACCTGGTTCGGGCCGCGCAGCTCCTTCTCGGCCTGCAGCGCGAGGTCCTTGTAGTACTCGCCGTGGCGCCGGCGAAGCTCGTCCCGTTCCCCGCTTTCGATGAGGAGCTCGAGCGCGTACTGGCGGACCGTTCCGAGCTGGTAGAAGCGCGCCTCGCCCGACGGCATCATCTGCTGCACCAAGAGGCTCTTCTCGACGAGTGAGCAGATCAGCCCGAAGACGTCGATGTCTCCTTCGAGGTTGCACACGGCTTCGACCGCGTCGAGCGTCTGACCTCTCACGAACACGGCCAGGCGCGCGAAGAACCTCTTCTCGTCCTCGTCGAGCAGCTCGAAGCTCCAGTCGATCGTGCGGCGCAACGTCTGTTGTCGTTCGGGAAGGTCGCGCGTCCCGGTCCCGAGCGCGTCGAGGCTCTTGCTCAAGCGATCGAGCAGCGATTGCGGTGGAAGGATGCGCACGCGCGCCGCCGCGAGCTCGATCGCGAGAGGAACGCCGTCGAGCCGGTTGCAGATCTCGACGACTGCATGCACGTTGTCGGGGCCCAGCTCGAAGCTCGCGTTGGCAGCCTGCGCACGTTCCACGAAGAGCTTGATCGCTCCGTACGCGTCGAGTTGCGCGAGGTCGGCATTGTCGGGAGCGGGCAGCTTCAACGGCGGGACGACGTACTCGTACTCTCCGCGCAGGTTCAGCACTGCGCGGCTCGTCACGAGCACCTTCAGCTGCGGAGCCGCCGCCAGCAACGCCGACACCATCGGCGCAGCCGGCAGGACTTGCTCGAAGTTGTCGATGTAGAGAAGCGCGTGCCTTCCCGCAAGATGCTCCTTGAGCTGGTCCATCACCGGCCGGCCCTTCGCCTCGGGCAGACCGAGCGACTGCGCGACGGTCAGCTCGACGATCTTCCAATCGGTGATCGGCGACAGCGCGACGAACGACACCCCGTCCTCGAACTTGTCCCTCAGTCGCTCGACGAGCTCGAGGGCCAACCGGCTCTTACCGATCCCCCCGGCCCCCGTCAACGTGACGAGACGAACGTCGTCACGGAGGAGCAACTCCGTGACGGCTTCCAGCTCCGAGAAGCGGCCGATGATCGGGCTCGCCGGGACGGGCCAGCGCGCCGGTGCCGGCAGCGGCTCCGCGCCCTCGACACCGCTCGCGCCGTCGACACCCTCGAAGCGCTCGGCGAGAAGCAGCGCGACATCGTCCTCGATCAGCCTCCGTAGCTCCGAGGCCGACTTGAACTTCTTGTACGAGACGCTCTCGTCCGAACGGATCCGATCGAGCAACTGCTTGAGGCGCGGCTGGCGGTCGGGGGCGGGGTCCTTGACGTAGATCAGCTTCGGCTTACCTGCCGACAACATGTACTCGTCCTCGAGACCCGAGATGTCCATCCCCGGCGCGACCCATCCGTAGCGCTCCCAGTAGACGCCGATGAAGACGTGGCTCTGTTCCAGATAGGCCTTGTAGAGGTCGCGCGGCGGATGCGGCCGCGCGCCGAGCTCGAACAGGATCGGTGCGAGCCGCAGCTTGCTTATCGCGGCGCGCGCAGCGGTCCGCTCGGGAGCCAGCTCCTCGAGCGTCGAGCTGACGAACACCCGCAGGCGGTGGTCGGGTGTCCTGATGGGAGGCTGTGAGCTCATCTGCCTGACATCGCGGGGAAGCCCCTCATGCACAAGAGTGTAGGGCGAAGCCCGGTTTGCAATGATGTTGCTTCGTCGAGCCTTACCGGCTCGGACAAAACGGACGGGTAATAGCATTCGGGCCGTGCAGACGTCGGTCGACCTCCACGAACGTGCGGTAAGCCACGTCGCGGCGCGGGTTCGGGACCTCGTGGGCCGAGGCGAGCCCGTGCATATCGACAAGGGGGGCGTCCATCACGTCGTCCCCCTCGCGTCGGATGCCCGCTTTCGCTCGCGCCCGATCGACATCTCCGGCCTCGACCACATCCTCTCGATCGACGCGTCTGCGTCGGTGTGCGTGGCGGAGCCCGGAGTGACGTTCTCCGAGCTGGTGCGCGCGACCCTTTCGCACGGCCTGGTGCCCGCCGTCGTCCCGGAGCTCAAGGAGATCACCGTCGGAGGCGCGGTGGCGGGCTGTTCCATCGAGTCGTCGTCATTCCGGCACGGTGGGTTTCATGACACCGCGCTCGAATACGAGGTCGTGACGGGCGACGGCCGCGTGATCACTTGCTCGCGCGACGAGAACCCGCTCGCGTTCGGCATGATCCACGGCTCCTACGGAACGCTGGGGATCCTGACCAAGTTGACGTTCCGGCTCGTTCCCGCCGCGCCCTACGTGAGGATGGAGTACCGGACCTATCCCTCGGCCGCGGAGTTCACGTCGGCGATGACCGAGGTGTGCCAGAGCGGCTCGGTCGACTTCGTGGACGGCATCGCGCACGGGCCGGATCGTTGGGTTCTCTGTCTCGGCACCTTCACTGAGCAGCCGCCGTACACCTCCGACTACACGTGGCTCGACATCTTCTACAAGAGCACGGTCCGCCGCAGCGAGGACTACCTCTCGACCTACGACTACTTCTTCCGTTACGACACCGAGGCGCACTGGATGACCGCGACGATCCCGCCGCTGCAGTGGAAGCCGGTGCGG
>DATBND010000066.1:0-2500 GCA_036554505.1 Actinomycetota bacterium
GTCGGGCCTCCCCGCGCCCCCCACCTCGACACGAGTCTCGGCGACTAGGGAATGGGAAGAGGGGTCCGCTGCCCATCTGCCACCGAGAACTTGAGGCCGTCCGCGCCGGCGTCGACCACGATCGCGCCGGCGTCGCCGAAGCTGCCGTCGAGCAGCTTCAGCGCGAGCTCGTTCTCGATCTCGCGCTGGATCAGCCGCTTTAGAGGGCGGGCTCCGTAGGCAGGGTCGTAGCCCTTGTCGGCGAGGTAGGCGCGCGCGCCGTCGGTCAACGACAGCTCGATGCCTCGTTCGGACAGCCGCGCGCTCAGCGTCGCGAGCTGGATGTCGACGATGCGGGCGAGCTCGTCGCGGCTCAAGCGATCGAAGACGATGATCTCGTCGACTCGATTCAGGAACTCCGGCTTGAAGTGGTCGCGCACGGTCGCCAGGACCTTCTCCTCCATGTCGTCGTCCGACGCGAGGATCCATTGCGAGCCGAGGTTCGACGTCATGATCACGACCGAGTTCTTGAAGTCGACCGTCCGGCCCTGCCCGTCCGTCAGCCGGCCGTCGTCGAGGATCTGCAGGAGCACGTTGAAGACATCGGGGTGCGCCTTCTCGATCTCGTCCAGCAGGATCACCGAGTACGGGCGGCGGCGCACGGCCTCGGTGAGCTGCCCGCCCTCGTCGTAGCCGACGTAGCCGGGCGGAGCGCCGACGAGACGAGAGACCGAGTGCTTCTCCATGTACTCGCTCATGTCGACCCGGACGATGGCGCGCTCGTCGTCGAACAGGAAGTCGGCAAGGGCCCGCGCCAGCTCGGTCTTACCGACGCCGGTGGGCCCGAGGAAGATGAACGACCCGATCGGCCTGTTCGGGTCGCCGAGCCCGCTGCGGGCGCGTCGTATCGCGTTCGCCACCGCTTCGACGGCCTCGTCCTGGCCGACCACGCGCTCGTGGAGGCCGGTCTCCATGTGGACGAGCTTCTCGACCTCGCCCTCCATCAGCCGGGCGACGGGAATACCCGTCCAGCGCGCCACGACTTCGGCGACGTCTTCCTCGTCGACCTCCTCCTTCAGGAACCTGCGTTCGCGCTGCAGGTCCACGAGCGCCGCGTTTGACTCCTCGAGCTCCTTCTCGAGCGCGACCTGCCGTCCGTAGCGCAGCTCGGCCGCGCGCGCGAGGTCGCCGTCTCGCTCGGCGCGCTCTGCCTCGCCCTTGACGTCTTCGATCTCGGCCTTCTTGCCACGAATGCGGTCGATGGCTGCCTTCTCCTGCTCCCAGTGCATCTTCATGCCGTCCATCTCTTCGTGCAGAGAGGCGAGCTCCTCCTCGATGCGAGCCAGTCGCTCGCGCGAGACGTCGTCACTCTCCTTCGCGAGCGCGGCCTTCTCGATCTCGAGCTGCTTCGCACGGCGGTCCAGGACGTCTATCTCCGTCGGCATCGAGTCGATCTCGATGCGCAAGCGCGACGCGGCCTCGTCCACGAGGTCGATGGCCTTGTCCGGGAGGAAGCGACCGGTGACGTAGCGATCGGACAACATCGCCGCCGCGACCAGCGCGGCGTCCTGGATGCGCACGCCGTGGTGGACCTCGTAGCGCTCCTTGAGACCGCGGAGGATCGCGATCGTGTCCGTCACCGCGGGCTCGCCGACGACGACCGGCTGGAAGCGCCGCTCGAGCGCCGGGTCCTTCTCGACGTGCTTGCGATACTCGTCCAGCGTCGTCGCGCCGATCATGCGAAGCTCGCCGCGCGCGAGCATCGGCTTGATCATGTTGCCTGCATCCATCGCGCCCTCGGCCGCTCCGGCCCCGACGACGGTGTGGAGCTCGTCGACGAACGTGATGATCTCGCCCTCGGAATCGGCGATCTCCTTCAGGACCGCCTTCAAGCGGTCCTCGAACTCACCTCTGTACTTCGAACCCGCAACCATCGAGCCGATGTCGAGCGACACGACCTTCTTGTTGCGCAGCGATTCGGGGACGTCGCCCGCGACGATGCGGTTCGCGAGGCCCTCGACGATCGCGGTCTTGCCGACGCCGGGCTCGCCGATCAGGACCGGGTTGTTCTTCGTCCTGCGCGACAGCACCTGTATGACGCGGCGGATCTCCTCGTCGCGGCCGATGACGGGATCGAGCTTGCCGGCGCGGGCGTCCTCGGTGAGGTCGCGGGCGTAGCGCTTCAGCGCGTCGTACTGGTCCTCGGCGCCGGCGCTGTCGGCGGTCTTGCCCTTGCGCAGGGCGCTGGCGGCGGCTTCCAGGCCGGCCGGCGTGGCGCCGGTCTTCTTGATCAGCTTGGCGGCCTCGCCGCCTTCGTTGGCCAGCGCGGCGAGCAGCCGCTCGGTGGTGACGAACTGGTCGCCGGCCTTCTTGGCGTCGTCCTCGGCCCGGGCGAACACGCGGGCGGTCTCGGGCGCGAGGTAGATCTGGCCGGTGCCGCCTTCGACGCGCGGCGCCTTGCCCAGGAGGTTGTCGACGTCGCTGTCGATGCCGTTGGGCTTGCCGCCGGCGGTGGTGATCA
>DATBND010000183.1:0-28992 GCA_036554505.1 Actinomycetota bacterium
GCTGGCGCGCCCGATCCAGGGATCGGCCGACCCCGCGGGCGACGGCTGGCAGAACGGCATCCAGGCCTCGACCGCGTGCTCGACCAACTTCTGCTTCCACTGGGTCACCCAGACGGCGGACGCGGTGCCCCTCGGCGACACCAACGGCGACGGGATCCCCAACTACATCGAGCAAGCCGCAAGCGTCTTCGAGAACGTCCGCAACGTCATCCACAGCCCCCCGCTCAGCTTCCGGCCGCCGAAGTCCGACATCAGCTCGAACCCCAACGGCGGCAACGCGAAGCTCGACGTGTACTTCACCGACACCGGTGACGAGGGCAACTACGGCTATTGCACGACCGACGACCCCAACGCCGACAACCTCGGCGGGTCGTACTCGTACTACGACGTCTCCGCCTACTGCGTCCTCGACAACGACTTCAGCGAGCAGCAGTTCGACCAGGGCACGAGCGGCGTGGCCGCGATGCAGGTGACGGCCGCGCACGAGTACTTCCACGCCGTCCAGTACGCCTACGACGTCGCCGAGGACAAGTGGCTGATGGAGGGCAGCGCGACGTGGATGGAGGACGTCGTCTACGACGACGTCAACGACTACCTCCAGTACCTTCCGGTGAGCCAGATGGAGCTGCCCGGCATCCCGCTCGACTTCTCGTCGACCGGCGACTCGCTCCAGGCGCAGTCCAAGTACGGCGCGTTCCTGTTCTTCCGCTTCCTGCAGGACCACGTGCTGACCGACAACAACGGCAACCCGACCGTCGCGTTCATGCAGCAGATCTGGCAGAACGCCGACTCGACGCGAGGGGCGGCCAGCGACCAGTACTCGATCCAGGCGGTCAAGAGCATGCTGGCCGGCAACCAGGAGGACTTCGCCACGGTCTACACGACCTTCGGCGTAGCGAACCTGTTCCCGAGCTCGTTCTACGAGGAGGGCGAGCTGTACGCGCCGCTCGCCGGCCCCTCTGGCCTGAGCGCCACGCTGTCGCGCAAGAAGCCCGCTCGCATCCTCAGGGGCACGATGGACCATCTCACGACCGCCTACGCCCAGTTCAAGCCGGGCAAGGGCGCGCGTGCGAGCTCGCGCCTGAAGCTTGCGATCGACGCGCCGGACCCCGGCCGGACGCAGGGCGGGACCGGGTCGATGGTCGTGCTCAAGACCGACGGGTCGGGCACGTACGAGCCGTTCACCCTGAACAGCTCCGGTGACCTCAACGTCACCGTGCCGTTCGGAAAGGGCACGATCTCGAGCGTCATCATCGTCCTGTCGAACGCGAGCACGTCCTACACGTGCTTCCAGCCGAATCAGCCCTTTGCATGCCACGGGCTGCCGACCTACGACGACCTGCCGTTCGCGGTGGGATCGAGGCTGCTTCGATAAGCGCCTAGCACTCGACTAATAGATCAGGGCCCGGCCCCCTCGCTCGGGGGCCGGGCCCTGATCGCGCTAGACGCTTCGCTTCTCGAGCGACGCTGGCGCACGAGCTTGATCGCCAACGGAGTCCGTCCTCCCACCCAGCTTGCTTTGATTCGACCGGGAGCGTCAATGGGGTTGGAAAGACGCGCGCGAGAGGAGAGAGTGGCCGGCCGAGGCCGTCCTTAGGGACGGACGGTGACGGTTCCCCGGGCGGCTCCCTGATTGCCTGCCGCGTCGACGGCCTCGATCAGGTACGAGTACGTGCCGCGCCGGACGACGGTGGTCCCGACCTTTCCGTTCCACTTCGCGAGGTAACGGCCGGCCTGAGGCGCGTCCACGTCGTTCAGGAGGTAGCCGAGGGGCGCGCCCTTGGGCTTGAAGATCGTGAGCGTTACCGCCGCAGGCTCGGACAACGAGAAGAGCAGCTTGACCCTGTCCCTGCTGCCGTCGCCGTTCGGCGTGAACGGATCGGGCTTGTCGACGACGTCGGTGATGCGCGGCGCCAGCGTGTCGCCTTGCGACGGGGGAGGCGTCTCGCTCGGCGGCGCCGTTGCCGTCTCGGTCGGGACCGGCGCGGGGGGAGTGACCGGAGGCTCGACCGGAGGCGTCTCCGTGGGCAGCGGGCCGGGCAGCGTGGACCTCGCCGCTCTCTCGTAGATCGTCGCGGCGGCGTCGCCGAAGTACGGGCCGAACAACACGTCGGGCTCGCCCTCGATCCCGTAGCTGATGTCGGAGTTCAAGAACGAGCCCCCGACGATCCACCCTCCTCCGCTCGAGCCCTGCGTCATGTCGCACCCGATCGCGAGCGTGAGGGGGCCGGGCCCCTCAGGATTGCCGTTGCCTGCCAGACCGGACACGCAATAGAAGATTCGGTCGCCGTCGAAGCGCCCGGCCGCCGGATATCCGTACGCCGTAAAGGACTGCGACGCGGGCAGGTTCCACTGGATGCCCCGCCCGCCGGTCACCGACGTGAGGCGCTGTCCGCCCTTGGTCGCGACGACCACGGCGGCCATGTCGAAGTGGAGGTTGCGGTCCTGGGTCCATTGCGAGGGCGCGACGAGCTCCAGCGCCGGCCACGTGCCGGCCGGTCCGGTGCGGTCGATGTAGGACGGCACGAAGATCCAATTCGTGTAGAAGCTCTCGCCCGAACCGCCGCCGTGGACGCAGTGGCCCGCGGTCCACACGACGCTTTGGTTCGCGCTGGTGACGGCCGTGCCCGAGCACGCGAAGTTGTCGCCGGTCTCCGGATCGGTGAAGAAGATCCGTCCGATCGTGCTGTACGGGTAGACGCGGTAGTCCGACGGGCTCAGCTCGCCGTTCGAGAACGGAAAAGCCAGCGTCCTCGGGGAGGGCGACCCGAGTGGGCCGGTCCCGATCGTCACGGTGCCGTCGGGCGCCGTCGGCGGGACGGATCCGGGCCCCAGGGTCGAGTGGGCGAGGCGCTCGGGGGCTCTCGTCGCCGTGGCGTGCTCGGCGCTCGAGAGCTCGAGGACGTCCAGTGGGGCTGCGCTCCGCATGCGCGCCTCGGTCCAGTACTTGCGGAGGTGCGCGCGGTCGGGCGTGAGCCTTCGAACGGAGGTGCGCCGGTCCCGGGAGCCGAGCGAGCGGCCGTGTGCCGCGGTCAACAGCGAAGCAGGCAGCAACAACGACAAGACGGCTGCGACCACCACACGGCGCGGGCGACTCATCGACACAGGCTCTCTCCTGATTGGCTGACCCCCTTCAGTTATCTCGGTCAACCTGAGCAAATCTGAACTATTCCGTCAGGCACCAGGTAGGCGACGCCGCCGCGTAGCGTGGAACCCCCGCGGCGTAGCGTGGAACCCCCGCGATCCTCTCGAGGATCGCGGCGTAGCGTGGCTTGAGGGCGGGGCTGGGAGCGGCCATAATGGCGCCCTTCCCGGCTAACGGAAATCGAGGAGTGGCATGGCTGAGGTACGGCTCAAGGCATTGGTACGCGACGGGATCGGCAAGGGCGGATCCCGTCGCACGCGCGCGGACGGCCGGGTGCCGGCCGTCGTGTACGGCCAGGGCATGGACCCCGTCTCGATCTCCGTCGACCGCCGGGAGTTCGTGACCGCGCTCCAGACCGACGCCGGGATGAACGTGTTGCTCGACCTGGAGATCGACGGCGACACGACGCTCGCGCTCACACGCGAGCTGCAACGGGACCCCGTGAGAGGGACGTTGTTACACGCCGACTTCGTGAAGATCGACCGCACCCAGGCCGTCGAGGTCGAGGTGCCCGTGCACGTCGTCGGCGAGTCTCCGGGGGTCAAGGAGGGCGGCGTCCTCGAAAACCCGCTCTTCCAGCTGCACGTGAGGTCGTTGCCGGGCAACGTGCCCGAGTCCATCGACGCCGACATCTCCGGGCTCGCCATCGGCGACGCGCTTCGGGTCTCCGATCTCGCCGGCGGGCGGGACTTCGAGATCCTGAACGACCCCGACGCGGTCGTCGCGTCCGTGGCGGCACCGATCTCCGAGGCCGAGCTCGAGGCGCTGGAGGCCGAGGCCGGCGCGGTCGCCGAGGAGGGCGAGGCCGCAACCGAGGCTGCTCCGACCGAGGCGACCGAAGAGGGCGGCACGGTTCCGGAGTCCGGCGACGGCGGGGAGTCCGCCGAAGCCTCCTAGAGCCCAGCCGGCGCGATGCCGCTCTTTCGGCGCGCACCGCACGACGACTCGTCCGGCCGGAGCATCGTCGTGGGATTGGGCAATCCCGGCGCGGAGTACGAATCGACTCGGCACAACGCGGGCGCGCGCGTAATCGACCTCCTCCTGGAGCGCGCGGGCGGATCACTGAAGCGGCACAAGAGCGGCTGCCTGGTCGCGGAGGTCTCGATCGGTGGCGAGCGAGCGGTGCTGGCTCGTCCGATCTCGTACATGAACGAGTCGGGGGGCCCGGTCGGACGTCTGGTGCGGTGGTACAAGACGGTGCCGGCAGATCTCGTGGTCGTCCACGACGAGATCGACATCCCTTTCGGCGAGGTCCGGATAAAGGCGGGCGGCGGGACCGCCGGGCACAACGGGCTCGGCTCTCTCGTATCGCACCTCGGCACGAAGGACTTCCTGCGGATAAGGGTCGGGGTGGGGCGGCCGCGTGGCCGCGGCGGGGCGGCCGGCCACGTCCTCGACACGTTCTCGGGGGCCGAGCGCAAGGAGCTCCCCGACTTGCTCGCGCGCGCGGCCGAAGCGGTGGAGCGAGTCATCGAGGTGGGGGCCGAGCGCGCGATGAACGAGGTCAACACGCGAGACTAGGTGTCCGTGGCGTCTCTGGCTCCATTGCTCGACATGCTCCCCGACGAGCGCGTGCGCGCGCTCCTCGACGCGCGCGCCGTGGCGACCGTTCCCGACCCGGCGCGGCCCTATCTACTCGCGTCGATAGTCAGGCACCTCGACAAGCCGTTGCTCGCGATCGCCGGCCGGTCCGAGGAGGCCGAGTCGCTCGCGCGCGACGTGCAGGCCTTTCTCGGGCGGTCCGGGAGCGAGGTCTTTCCCGGCTGGGAGGTGTTGCCGGGCGAGCCGTTGTCTCCGTCGGTCGAGACGATGGGCCGGCGGCTCCAGGTGCTCGCGCGCCTGCGGGCCGGAGAGGCGTTCGTGATCGTCGCGACCGCGCAGGGGGCGACTCAGCTCGTCGCGCCGCCTCCGGACGAGCTCGACGTCGTGCATCTCGCGACCGGCACGGAGATAGACCTGGACGACGTCAGCGAGAGGCTCGTCGCGCTTGGCTACGAGCGCAACTACATGGTGGAGCGCCGCGGCGAGTTCGCCATCCGCGGGGGCATCCTCGATGTCTTTCCTCCCGCCGCCGATCGTCCGGTGCGGGCGGAGCTGTGGGGCGAGGAGATCACTTCGCTTCGGAGCTTCGCGCTCGCGTCGCAGCGATCGTTGGACGACGTCGAGTCGATCGCGGTGCCGCCGTGCCGGGAGTTGCGCGCCGACGAGCCGACGAGAGCGCGCGCCGCAGAGCTCACCGAGACCAACGACGATCCGGTGCTCGCCCAACTCGCCGAAGGCGTTCTCGAGGCGGGGGCCGAGCGTCTCCTTCCCGTGATCACCGGGGGTCTCGTGCCTCTCGCGTCCCTGCTGCCCGCGGGCTCTCCGGTCGTGATCCTCGAGCCGAAGCGCGTGCGTGACAGGGCCGACGAGGTGCTCGAGCAAGTCGCGGAGTGGAGCGAGTCGGCCGGGATCGAGGAGCGTCACTACGCGCCGCTCGACGAGGCCATCGGCTCGGGCTCGGTCGTGTTGATGTCGTCGTTCGCCGATCCTGCGTCCGAGAATCTCGGCATAGAGACGTGGACCGCGACCGCCGGCCGGCCCGAGCAGCTCGCCGGCCGGCTCGCCGAGCTGACCGGCGCGGGCTACCGCGCGGTGATCGCGGCGTCGCTGCCCGAGACGGCCGAGCGACTGCAGAGAAACCTCGCGTCGATGGGACACCCGTACTCGGTCGAGGAGCGCGCCCCGGGCCCCGACGCGCCCGCGGGCGGATCGGTGGTCGTCGCCGAGCTCGGGCGCGGCTTCGTCCTGCCCCTGGCGCGGCTCGCGCTCGTCGCCGAGTCGGATCTCACCGGCCGTCGTTCGGGGGCCGCGCGCCGGCGCATCCAGTCGCGGCGCGCGCAGACCTCGGGCCCGCTCGATCTCGCCGAGGGGGATCTCGTCGTGCACGAGGTGCACGGCATCGGTCGCTACGCAGGGATGGTCGATCGCGAGCTGCTCGGCGTGCACCGCGAGTACCTGATCATCGAGTACGCCAAGGCCGACCGCCTCTACGTGCCGAGCGACCAGGTCGACCTCGTCTCGAAGTACATCGGAGGGGAGGCGCCGCGCCTCAACCGTCTGGGCTCGGGCGAATGGGCGAAGACGAAGTCGCGCGTGCGGCGACGCACGCGCGAGATCGCGCAGGAGCTCGTAAAGCTCTATGCCGAGCGCAGCCGGTCGCGCGGGCACGCGTTCGTGCCGGACACGCCGTGGCAGCGCGAGCTCGAGGACTCCTTCCCGTACGAGGAGACGCCCGACCAGCTCCGTGCCGTCGACGAGGTCAAGGACGACATGGAGCAGCCCGTGCCGATGGACCGACTCGTGTGCGGCGACGTCGGCTACGGCAAGACCGAGATCGCGGTGCGCGCCGCGTTCAAAGCAGTCGCGTCCGGAAAGCAAGTCGCGGTGCTCGTTCCTACGACGATCCTCGCGCAGCAACACCACGCGACCTTCGTCGAGCGGTTCAGGAACTTCCCGGTGCGGGTCGAGATGCTGTCGCGCTTCCTTTCGGCCGCCGAGAGCAAGCGTGTCATCGACGACATGGCAAACGGCAAGGTAGACGTCGTCGTCGGGACGCACAAGCTGTTGCAGGGGGGCGTGAAGTGGTCCGACCTCGGCCTCGTGATAGTCGACGAGGAGCAGCGCTTCGGGGTCGAGCAGAAGGAGAAGCTCAAGGAGCTCCGCACGAACGTAGACGTGCTCACGCTCACCGCGACGCCGATCCCGCGCACGCTCGAGATGGCCATGTCCGGTATCCGCGACATGTCGATCGTGGACACCCCCCCGGAGAACCGCCATCCCGTCATGACCTACGTCGGCGAGTTCGAGGAGTCGGTCATCACCTCGGCCGTGCGGCGCGAGCTGTTGCGCGACGGACAGGTGTTCTACGTGCACCATCGCGTCGACACCATCCAGCACGCGGCGCATCGCATCCAGGAGCTCGTGCCAGAGGCGCGTATCGGGGTCGCGCACGGACAGATGGACGAGCGTCAGCTCGAGGACACGATGCTGGACTTCGGGGACGCGAAGACGAACGTGCTCGTGTGCACGACGATCATCGAGTCCGGCCTCGATATCCCGACGGTCAACACCTTGATCGTCGAGCGCGCCGACCTACTCGGGTTGTCGCAGATGTACCAGCTGCGCGGCCGCGTGGGCCGGGCCCACGAGCGTGCGTACTCCTACCTCTTCTTCCCGCCGGATCGGTCTCTGACCGAGGGCGCACACGAGCGCCTCAAGACGATCGCCGAGCACACCGGGCTCGGCTCGGGCTTCCGTATCGCGATGCGCGACCTCGAGATTCGCGGAGCGGGCAACCTCCTCGGGGCCGAGCAGCACGGTCACATCGCCGAGGTCGGCTTCGACCTGTACGTGAAGCTGATGGCCTCGGCCGTCGACGAGGCGAAGGGCCTGCCGTGGCGCGAGGGGGGCGAGGTCCGCATCGACCTCCCCCTCGAGGCGTACATCCCGAAGTCCTACGTCGCCGACGAGAACCTGCGACTCGAGTCCTACAGACGGATCGCGTCGGCGACCGACGAGAGCGACATCGCGGAGGCGCGGGCCGAGCTCATAGATCGCTACGGGACGCCGCTCCCGCCTCCGGTCGAGGCCCTCTTCGAGGTCGCCGCGTTACGCAGGCTCATGATGGCGGCCGGCATCGTGGAGGTCGCAACAGTCGCGCGCATGCTGCGCGTGCGTCCGATAGAGCTGGAGGAGTCGCGTCAGGTGAGGTTGCAGCGCATCCTTCCCGGCGCGGAGTGGAGACCGAGCAGTCAGACGATGCTCGTCCCCGAGCGTTTGCTTCCCAAGACGGGAGTAGTCGTTTGGGTGAGCGATCTCCTTCAACAGTTAACCTCGGCCTCATGAGAAGAGCCTTGGTGGCGTTGTGCGCGCTGTCCGTGCTCGGTGGCACCGCGTGCGGAAGCCTCTTGTCGCCCGCGGCCGCGGTCGTGGACGGTAAGAAGATCACGATCGGCGAGGTCGAGGACGCGTTCGACCAGTTCTCCGAGTCGCTCCAGTATCAGCAGCTCGCTTCGACGCAGGACCCGAAGGCGATCGAGCGGCAGTTCGAGCAGATCTATCTGACACAGCTCGTCCGCCGGAGCGTGTTCACGCCGCGCGCGGAGGATCTGGGCGTGACGATCTCGGCCGAGGAGATCGACGAGCGCGTCGACAGGATCAAGGAGACGTACGAATCTGAGGACGCATTCGACGAGGCGCTCTCGGGCCAGGGGCTGAGCCTTGCGCAACTGCGCGATCTGATCGAGGACCGGCTGAGGGAGCGCGAGCTCCGCGACGAGATCACTGCCGAGGCCGCGCCGACCGAAGAGGAGATACAGGCGTACTACGAGGAGAACATCGACCTCTACACCGAGACGCGCGTGTCGCACATCCTTGTCGAGGACGAAGCCTTGGCCGAACGGTTGTCCTCCCGGCTGCAAGCAGCTCCGGCCGAGCGACCGACGAGGTTGTTCTCGCAGCTCGCGCGGAAGTTCTCGATCGACCGGCAGTCGAAGGGCGAGGGTGGCGACCTCGGTTACTTCACGTCCGCGCAGCATCCCGCAGCGTTCGAGGACGCGGTCGCCGAGATGGACGAAACCGACATCTCCGACCCCGTGCGCACGGATCTCGGCTACCACGTCATCTACGTGACCGACCGCCGGGAGCAGCCGTTCGAGGACGTGCGCGAGTCGATCGAGGTGCTGATCGGTAGCCCCGTCGAGGACGAGGCGTGGACGAAGTGGGTCACGGATGCGTACGAGGAGGCCGACGTCAAGGTGAACCCGCGTTACGGCGAGCTGGACCTCGACACCCAGCAGATCGTCAACGTCTCGACCGAGACCGCGCCGGGGACGGCGCCCGAGGCCGTGCCGAGCCCGGGTGCCTCGCTCGTCGCCCCGTCCCCGTAGCCGCGTTTTCCGCGTGGCCGCTCTTCGATCAGCCACATCGGCGCCACGGTCCTTCCGTGGGCGTTGCCGTCGTTTCCCGATGACGCTGCAAGTCGTCCCGCTCGATGAGAGTGAGGCGACGCGCCTACCCTCATGACATGCCGCTCTTAGTCGTCCCGCTCGATCCGGGCGAGGTCGGTTCCCTCTCGCTCGCCGAGTGGGACGCGCTCGTTGCCTGTTCGCGCGTGTTGTTCGAGCGGCCCGACCATCCCCTCGCCGAGCGCCTGCGGGCACACGGAGTCGACGCCGGCGCGTTCGACGACGAGCCGGATGCGGGCCGCGATGGCTGGGCCGTAGTCGTCGATCCGACGTCGGCGCGTGTGGTCGAGCTCGCCAAGGCCGGAGCGACCGTGACTTCGGGGGTGGCGGGCTCGCCGGATGCGCTGACCGCGGCGCACGGAGCGGGCGTTGCGCGCCGGGCCGCGGCCGCGCTCGGGGAGGCGGCGCTGGTAATGGCGCGCTTGCGCAGCCCCGACGGGTGCCCGTGGGATCACGAGCAGACTCACGAGTCGCTCGAGGTGCACCTCATCGAGGAGGCGCACGAGGTGCTCGACGCGATCGACCGCGGCGCGACGGGGGCCGAGCTCGAGGAGGAGCTCGGCGACCTCTTGTTGCAGGTCCTCTTCCATGCCCAGATGGCCGCCGACGACGGCCGCTTCGACATCGAGGGCGTGGCGCGGGGTCTCGCCGGCAAGCTCGTGCACCGGCATCCCCATGTGTTCGGCGACGTGGCCGTCTCCGGGGCGACCGACGTCGTGCGCAACTGGGAGACGATCAAGGCGGCCGAGAAGCAACGGACCGGGCCGTTCGACGACGTCCCGTCGAGCCTTCCCGCGCTGCTCACCGCGTACAAGATCCAGAAACGCGCGGCCGGCTTGGGCTGGACCGCGTCGCCCGCCGAGGCGATCGAGGGCCTGACCAAGGCCGTCGCCGCCCTCCCCGCCCCCTCGCCTCCGGGCGTCACGTCCCCCGAGGCCTCGAGTGATCCTTCCGCCGCACCCCCCGACGCCACGTCCGCTTCGGCGTCGAGTGATCCTTCCGCCCCGGCCCCCTCGCCCGCCGACGCAACGCGCCCCGCGGCGTCGAGTGATCCTTCCGCCTCACCCCCCGGCGTCACGTCCGCTTCCGACACGCCCCCCGGCGCGGCGCCCACCCCGGCGACCGCTCTCGGCGAGGTGCTGTTCTGGGCCGTCGCCGTCGCCCGCGCCGCCGGCCTCGACCCCGAATCCGCCCTCCGCCACGCCACCCTGCGCTTCAAAGAGAGCTTCTAGCCAGGGGCGGATCCCTTCTTTTGTCCGTTGGTGACACCTGTTGGCGCGCGTCGACAAAAGAATGGTCAGAGCAGCCGCTGCTGTCCGAAGGCACGCCGCAGCGCGTCTATGAGCTCGTCCCCGCCGTTTTGGATATCGACCCACGTGGCGTGAAGGATGCGCCAGCCTATCGAGACGAGGGCATTGAGCCTCGTTCTATCGTGACTCCACGCCTCCCGACCCGTGTGCCAGCGATAGCTGTCGGCCTCGACGCCGATCATCGCCTCGGGGTAGGCAAAGTCGAGCCGAGCCGTCGACCCATCGGGCAGGAGGACGCGGTGCTGACACCGAGGTGGTGGGAAGCCTCCTCGGCGAAAAATTGGCAGTAGCAGTCGCTCGAGCTCGCTGTCCGTAGGACGCGACCTATTCCATGTACGCAGCAGGCCGCCGAGCACAGCGGCCCCCCGCCGCCCGCGCCCCCCTTCCTCGATGAGTGCGTGCTCGAGGCGCGGGAGAGTTGTGAGCCGGCGCCGGAGAGCGTCTTCAAGCGCGATCTCGACGACACCCGGGGCGGCCACGCTCCCGAGGTCGATCAACGTGCGAGCCACAGACGTGACAGGAATCCCGTGCCGGCGGTGGACGGTAAAGGGCGAAGTCGCGTTGTGAAGCGTCAGCCACGGACGTGGTGCTCTCCTGGTGCCAACGACGGTGATGTGGATCGCGGTACGGTCGATACCGTCCAAGTCCCACAGAAGACCGGCCGTGGAATGCGAGGAACCCCCCGACCTGCCGGCCCAAAGACACGAAGCCGAAACACGCCGAAGCCAGTCGTCGACGGCGACCTCCGCGCCAAGCACGTTGGGCAGCAGGCGGTTCCATTCGCCACATTCGATGAGGTACCGGATTTGGCGCTGAGACATCCCGGCGCTTATCGCCTGGTCCATGTGGAAGGCACCGTGCTGTGCCCGAGCCACGCGAAGGACCTCGTTCTTCGCGTTGCGACGTTCTTTTGGTGTTCGGCGACGCATACTGGGAGAAATTCACAAAAGAACCCCGGACGCGGTGTCCTCGGTCACCCGCGGCGGGGGTGCCGGGGGGTTGAACGGGGGCTCTGCTAACCTGCCTGTTGTTCTTGTGGCATGTGTTCATTAGTGAGCCAGTCGAGCCGCAGAAGAGGCCGAAATGACCGAAACGCCGGGGGGTAGATGAGCGAGATCGTGCTCGTGCGCGGCCGGGAGATCCTCGACTCTCGCGGCAACCCCACGGTCGAGGTCGAGATCGGCCTCGACTCGGGCGCCGCCGGGCGGGCCGCCGTGCCCTCGGGCGCGTCCACCGGGGCCGGCGAGGCCCTCGAGCTGCGGGACGGCGGCGATCGCTACCGGGGCAAGGGCGTTCGCCAGGCCGTCGCTAACGTCAACGACATCATCGGCCCGGCGATCCTGGGCCGGGACGCCCTCGACCAGCGGGGCCTCGACACGCTCATGCGGGACCTCGACGGCACCGGGGACAAGTCCAAGCTCGGAGCCAACGCGCTCCTCGGCGTCTCGCTGGCGAACGCCCACGCCGCGGCCGACGAGCTCGGCATCGCGCTCTTCCGCTACCTCGGCGGCCCGGACGCGCATCAGCTTCCGGTACCGCTCCTCAACGTCGTGAACGGCGGGGCGCACGCGCGCAACTCGCTCGACTTCCAGGAGTTCATGCTCGCCCCGGTCGGCGCCGCGAGCTTTGCCGAGGCCCTCGAGTGGGGCGCGGTCACGTATCACACGCTGAAGAAGCTTCTCGACGACCGCGGGCTGTCCACGGCCGTCGGAGACGAGGGCGGGTTCGCGCCGGACCTCGGCGCCAACGCGGATGCAGCCGCGCTCCTCACGGAGGCGATCGAGGCCGCCGGTTACGAGCCCGGGCGCGACATCGCGATCGCGCTCGACCCCGCGACGTCGGAGATCTACGAGGACGGGCAGTACGTCATCGCATCGGAGGACCGGCGACTGGCCCCCGACGAGATGGTGCAGCTCTGGGCGGAGTGGGTCGAGCGCTATCCCATCGTCTCCATCGAGGACGGGATGGCCGAGCACGACTGGGACGGTTGGGCCCTTCTCACCCAGACCATCGGCGACAAGGTGCAGCTCGTCGGCGACGACCTCTTCGTGACGAACCCGGAGGTGCTCCAGCGCGGCATCAACGCGGGCGCGGCCAACGCGATCCTCGTGAAGCCGAACCAGATCGGGACGCTAACCGAGACGCTCGAGTGCGTCCGCATCGCTCAGCGCGCGAGGTATGCCACGGTCATCTCCCATCGCTCCGGCGAGACCGAGGACGCAACGGTGGCGGACATCGCGGTCGGCGTCAACGCGGGCCAGATCAAGACCGGAGCGCCGGCGCGCGGCGAGCGCACGGCGAAATACAACCAGCTGCTTCGGATCGAGGACGCGCTGGGCGACTCGGCCCGCTATCCGGGTGCGTCGGCGTTCAGCGGAAAGGGAGCAGCACGATGAGCACGCGCGCCGCGGGGCCGAAGGTCCGGATGCCCAAGCTCGGCCTCGGCCCCCAGATCGTCGTCTTCTTCCTGATCCTCGGGCTGCTCGGGGCCATGGCCATCCAACCGACACGCCAGCTCATGGCTCAGCGCAGCCGCATCAAGCAGGCGACCCTGGACCTCGCGCACGTCCTCAAGTCGAACGAGCGTCTGCAGACCAGGATCAACCGGCTTCAGGACCCGGACTACGTCGACCAGCTGGCGCGCTCTCAGGCGGGGCTGGTCAAGCCGGGGGAGATCCCGTTCGTGGTCATGCCCCCGGGCCGCGACGCGTCGGCGCACAAGGCGAAGGCCGAGCGGGCCGCCGAGAAGCCCCCTCCGCCGCCCCCTCCATCGTTCGTCGAGTCGCTGCTCCGTTTCGTCGGAGTGTCCTAGAGCGCTCCTACTGGTGACGCAGCGGTACGATGTCTACACTTGTGGGACAAACCGGGGTGACAGTCCCATGTCGCCCCTCTGCGAAAGGGACCGGTAGGTGGAGATAGGCGCCGTAGTCGAAGCGACCGTCGAGAAGGTCATGGACTACGGCGCGTTCGTGAAGCTCGACTCCGGCGAGACCGGCATGGTCCACATCTCCCAGGTCGACAAGAACTACGTCAAGGACATCCGCGAGCACCTGCACGAGGGCGACCGCGTGACCGTCAAGGTGATCGGCCAGAAAGAGGACGGCAAGATCGACCTCTCGATCAAGCAGGCCGAGCCCGGCTACGAAGAGCGTCCCATGCGCAAGGGGAACCGTGACCCCGACTTCGAGCGAAAGCTGAAGAAGTTCATGTCGCAGAGCCAGGAGCGCCTCGTCGATCTCAAGCGTCACAAAGAAGGACGGCGCTGACCACCCTCTCGCACACGGCGGAGGATCAACGCATCGTCGAGACCCAGCTAGGTCGTCCGCTGCGCGGCGCGTGGCAAGTGGCGCGCCGCTGTCACCTCGACATCCCGATGGTCATCGAGAACCACCCGCGCCTCGATGACGGCTCCCCCTTTCCCACGTTGTTCTACCTGACCTGCCCCATCCTCGTTAAGCGCGTGAGCAGGCTGGAAGGTTCGGGCGAGATGTCGTCGCTGAACGAAACGCTCGCGCGCGACTCGGAGTTGCGAGCGCGACTCAGTGACGCGGTCGTGCGTTATGCGCGCCGGCGCGACGAACACGAGTGGATCGACACGGGCGCTCCTCCCGGAGGGGGGCCCGAGCGCGTCAAGTGCCTGCACGCCCATGTCGCTCACGAGCTCGCAGATCCGCCGAACCCGACCGGCGCACTCGCGATGGCGAAGACCGGCTGGCCCGACTGCGTCGCGCCGTGCACGCCGAGGTCGGACGCGTGAGAGTCGCGGCGATCGACGTCGGTACCAACTCGACCAGGCTCTTGGTCGCGGAGGCGTCGGCCGACGGCTTCCGCCCTCTCGACCGGCGCATGACGATCACTCGTCTCGGCGAGGGGGTCGACAGGAGACGCGCGTTCGTTCCGGAGGCGCTCGAGCGGACGCTGGCGACGATCGCGGAGTACGCGGCCGCGTGCGGCGAGTACTCGGTCGAGCGACTGCGCGTCACCGGCACCTCCGCGGTGCGCGACGCGCGCAATCGGGACGCGTTCTTCGAGGGCGTCCGCACCCTGACCGGGGCCGACCCCGAGGTCCTGTCGGGCGAGGCGGAGGCCGCGGCGACCTTCCTCGGGACCATCAGCGACCTCCCCGACGCGGCCGACGTCCTTGTCGTCGACATCGGCGGCGGTTCGACCGAGCTCATCGCGGGGCGCACGACCCCCGAACGCCTCGTCTCGCTGGATCTCGGCTGCGTGCGCATGTTCGAGAAGCACCTGCACGGCGATCCACCCGCTGCGGAGGAGCTGGCCGCGCTTCGAGCCGAGGTGACGGCCGCGCTGGGTGACGTGCGGGAGAGGCTGGCGGTGCCCGCAGGAGCGCGCATGGTCGGAGTTGCCGGAACGGTCACACAGCTCGCCACACTGAACGCAGGCTTGCCCGTCTACGACCCGGACGTCACCCACCACGCGGTTCTGTCACACGGCGACGTGCGGCGGCTGGCTCGGCGGCTCGAGACGCTCCCGTACGAGAAGCGAAGCCGCGTCAAAGGTCTGGAGCCCGGGCGCGTCGACGTGATCGTCGCGGGGGCCGAGATACTGACGTGTGTGATGGAGACGTTCGACGCCGCGGAGATCCTGGTTTCGGAGAGGGACATCCTCGACGGCCTGGTCATCCAACTGCTCGACGAGCCGCGCTAGCCCCTCGCGATAGCCTCATCGGGATGAGGGAATTCGTCTGGAGTCCGAGCCCCGACTACGTCGACAACGCGAACGTCACGCGTGTCATGCGCCGCCACGGGATCAACGATTACTGGGAGCTCGTTGCGCGCTCGCAACGAGAGGTGGAGTGGTTCTGGGACGAGACGGTCCTCGACCTCGGCATCGAGTTCTTCGAGCCGTACGAGAAGATCCTCGACGATTCGGACGGGCCGCAGTGGCCCAAGTGGTTCGTGGGGGGCCGCGTCAACCTTGCTCACAACTGCGTGAACCGTCATGCGCTCACGCAACCGGAGGCGCAAGCCGTGGTGTGGGAGGGCGAAGACGGCGACACGAGGACGCTCACCTACGCCGACCTCGCGGCCGAGGTAGCGCGCGCTGCCGCGGGCCTCGTCGAGCTGGGTGTAGGCGAGGGCGACGCCGTGGGCGTGTTCATGCCCATGGTCCCCGAGGCAGTGATAGCCGCGTATGCGTGCGCGTCCATCGGCGCGGTCTACCTCCCGATCTTCTCGGGCTTCGGCGCTCCTGCGATCGCGGCCCGGCTCGTCGACGCGAACGCGCGCGTGCTGATCACCGCCGACGGGTTCTGGCGCCGCGGGCAGCGCGTACCCATGAAGGCGACGGCCGACGAGGCGGTAGCGGCGGCCCCCTCGGTGGAGAAGGTCGTCGTCTACGAACGTTTCGGCGACGGCGCACCGATGGGCGCTCGTGACGTCTCGTGGCGCGACGCGTTCGGAGGCATGCCCGGCCAGCGCGACGCGGCGAGCCTCGACTCGGAGGCCCCGCTGATGATCGCCTACACCTCGGGCACCACCGGGAAGCCAAAGGGCAGCGTCCACGTGCACGGTGGGTTCCTCGTGAAGGTCGCCGCGGAAGCCGCCTACCAGACCGACGTGAAGGCCGACGATCTCCTGTACTGGGTGACGGACATGGGCTGGATCATGGGGCCGTGGGAGATGGTCGGCTCGCACGCGTCGGGCGCGTGCGTGCTCATGTACGAGGGCGCGCCCAATTACCCGGCCCCCGACCGACTGTGGGACATGTGCGAGCGTCACGGTGTCACGATCCTCGGGATATCGCCGACGCTCGTTCGGGCCTTGATGCCGGCCGGCGAGGATCCGGTGCGCGCCCACGACCTTTCGCGTCTCCGCATCCTCGGCTCGACCGGCGAGCCGTGGAACCCCGAGCCGTACAGATGGTTCTCGGACGTCGTCGGCGGCGGACGCTGCCCGATCATCAACATCTCGGGTGGCACCGAGATCGGGGCGTGCTTCCTGGGACAAGCTCCCGTCATACCGACGAAGTCGTGCTCGCTCGGCGCGCCGTCACTGGGCATGGCCATCGACGTCTACGACTCCGAGGGGGAACCGGTGCGCGGCGAGGTGGGCGAGCTCGTGTGCACGAAGCCGTGGCCCGCTATGACGCGCGGCTTCTGGGGGAGCCGCGATCGCTACATCGCCGCGTATTGGTCGCGCTGGCCCGACGTGTGGGTGCACGGCGACTGGGCCTCGATCGACGAGGACGGCTATTGGTTCCTGCACGGGCGCTCGGACGACACGCTCAACATCGCAGGCAAGCGGATCGGCCCGGCGGAGTTCGAGTCCGCGGCAGTAGAGCACCCGTCGGTGGTCGAATGTGCCGCGGTCGGCATCCCGGACGAGGTCAAGGGCGAGACGGTGTGGTGCTTCTGCATCCTCCGCCCGGGCGTCGACCCCGGCGACGAGCTCGCGGCGGAGATAAAGAAGGTCGTTGCCGGCGAGCTCGGCAAGGCGTTCACTCCGGCTCAGGTGAAGTTCGTCGAGGAGCTGCCCAAGACGCGCTCGGCGAAGATTCTGCGGCGCGCGATACGCGCGAAGGTGCTGGCGGAAGACCCCGGTGACATGTCGTCGTTGGAGAACCCCAGCGCGCTCGAGGCGATCGAGAAGTCACTTAGATGACGGCGCTGTTCCTCGTGCGCCACGGGCTCACCTCCCACACGGGGAGCCGGCTCACCGGGTGGACTCCGGACGTCCACCTGACCGAGGACGGAAAGGCCGGCGTCCAGCGCCTCGCGCAATGGCTGTCGGACGTCCCACTCGCGGCCGTGTACTCGAGCCCTATCGACAGGACGTTGGAGACCGCCCGGATCGTTGCAGCTCCGCACGGTCTGAGCGTCCGCACGCGCCGTGGGATCGGCGAGGTCGAGTACGGCAAATGGACCAACCGACCGCTGCGTTCGTTGATGCGCACCAAGCTGTGGGGAACGGTCCAGAGGTGGCCCTCGGCGGCGAGGTTCCCCGACGGCGAGACGCTTCGAGAGGTGCAATCCCGCGCCGTAGGTGAGGTCGAGAAGCTCGCCGGGGAACATCCGAAGGAGGCGATCTGTTGTGTCTCGCACGGCGACGTGATCAAGTTGATCGCGGCCCACTATCTGGGGGTGCACATCGACCTGTTCCAGCGAATAGTCATCGCTCCGGCTTCCGTCAGCGTCATCTCCCTCGGACGTGAAGCGCCCCACGTCCTGTCGCTCAACTCGTTGCCGGTACCGATGGGGTCGACGTCGTGAGCGAGTCGGACGTCTCTCCCGAGATATTCACCGCGGACTACGTGGGCGAGCCCGGGCAGCGCACCTTCTTCATCCAGTCGCGCACGGGCTCCGAGAGCATGACGTTTCTCGTCGAGAAGCAGCAGGTGGCGTTGCTCGCGGAGAAGCTTCGCGAGGTCCTGTTGCTCATCGACGAGTCCGACACGATCCGCTCGGCTCTTGCCGCGCGCGATCCGGACCTCGCGTTGAGCGAGCCCGCCGAGCCCCTGTGGCGGATCGCTTCGATCGGCATCGGCTACGAGGAGACGGGCGAGTACGTGGTGATCGTCGTGTCGCCCGCGGAACGAAGCGACGATGACGACGCGGGGATGGTCGCGCCCGAGGACGAGGAGGCCGTTCGGTTCCTGCTTAGAAAGGACCAGACGCGCGCGTTCATCCTCCATGCCTCGGCCGTGGTCGAGGAGGGCCGGCCGTTGTGCCAGCTGTGTGGGCTTCCCATGGACCCCGGGGGGCACATCTGTCCCGCGTCCAACGGGCATCGCCTCACGATCGTCTGAGCGTCGTGACTGCCGACACCGGCAACGCACTCGAGCAGCTCCAAAAGAGCCGCGTCGAGGTGTTGGGGCTCCTCCCGTACTCGTCCAACTACACGTTCCTCGCGCGCGTCGGGGCGGACGACTCGCCCATCCTCGCGGTGTACAAGCCGAGTCGCGGGGAGACGCCGTTGTGGGACTTCCCGCCGGGAACGCTCGCCGCGCGCGAGGTCGCGGCGTTCATGGTGAGCGAGGCAGCCGGGTGGGATCTCGTTCCCCCGACGGTCTTGCGGGACGACGCGCCGCTCGGGCCCGGCTCGTTGCAGCTCTTCATCGAGCACGATCCAGAGCGTCACTACTTCGTTCTGATGGACGACCACGCCGACGTGCTGCGATGCTTCGCGGCGTTCGACGTCGTCGTCAACAACGCGGACCGCAAAGCCGGCCACGTCCTCGAGGACTCGGGCGGCCGGCTGTGGGCCGTCGACCATGGGCTGACGTTCAACACGGAGCCCAAGCTCCGCACGGTCATCTGGGCATTCGCGGAGGAGCGGCTGGGTAACGAGCTGCGTGCACCGCTCGAGACGCTCGGAGCGACGCTTTCGGAGGATTCCGGCCTGGGAGGACGGCTCAAGAAGCTGCTCTCTCCGGAGGAGGTCGACGAGACGCTCGCGCGCGTCGAGGACCTGCTCGTGGAGGACCGGTTCCCCGCCCCCGGCCCGAACCGCCCGTTGCCCTGGCCCCTCATCTAGTCCGCGCGACTGCGCGAAGCTAGGTCGATGGGGCCGAGGGGGGCGGTAGCGGCGATCGGTTGCTGCGCCCTCGTCGTAGGCGCACTCGCCGGCGCCCCCGGGTCCTCCGCTGCGGTGGGCGAACCGACCCTCGTCTTTGCGAGCGATCGCGATACGGCGCGGGATGTCCATGAGGTCTACACCGCCGCGACGAACGGCACGGAGGTCCGGCGTCTGACGACGAGCGCCGAGGACGACGTCGCCCCATCGTGGTCCCCGGACGGGTCGAAGATCGCGTTCGTTCGATTTTCGACGGATCGGCGCAACTCCCGGATCATGGTGATGAACAGCGATGGTTCGGACGTGACGGACGTCTCGACGCCGGGCCAGGTGTGTCCGCCGGAGTTCTCTCCGTGCGGGGGCACGTGGTTTGACGGCGACCCCAGTTGGTCGCCCGACGGACGGCACATCTTGTTTTGGCGCCAATACCGAAGCGCAAACATCTACGTCATGAACGCGGACGGCAGCGATCAGCGACAACTCACGTCCGGGCCGAACGGGGAGACGAGCCCGGACTGGTCACCCGACGGGAAACGCGTCGTGTTCTCGAGTCATCGGGACAACGAACGTCTCGAAATCTTCACGATGGATCCCGACGGCACGAACGTGACGCGTCTGACGAACACACAGGGGATCTACGAGCGCGATCCCGCATGGTCCCCCGACGGCCGTCACATCGTGTTCATCAGCGACCGCGACTCGCGCTCCGACATCTACGACGTCTACGTCATGGACGTGGACGGCTCGAACGTTCGCCGCGTGACCACTCATCCGGCCGACGACTCCAACCCCGCGTGGTCGCCTGATGGATCGCGCCTCTTCTTCGAATCGAATCGAGACGGCAATTACGAGCTCTATTCGGTGAACGTCGACGGCAGCGGCGTGACCCGGCTTACTACGAACCTGGCGTTCGACGGCTGGGCCGAGCTGGGCGTCGAGGGGGCCGAGCCGTCGGAGTCGCCGTACCCGGACCCGTCACACCCGTCGAAGCCCCTGTACGAGACCACGATCACACTGCGGCTTCGGGGCGAGCTCGAAGCGGTGGGTGTAGTGCGCGTCGAGGAACGTTTCGCTGCGTGCGAGTCGGCCCGGGCCGTCGAGATCGAGCGGCGCCGGCGGAGTGGGTGGGCCACGGTGGCGTCCACGGCGACCAACGGGTCGGGCCGCTACTCGGTGGATTTGACCGCTCGCGCGGGGGCCTACCGAGCGGTCGCGCTGAAGATCGACAATCCGGAGTACGCCTGCTTCGGCGCCTACTCGCAGCGCCGCTCTTACCGCAAGTAATTCGCTCGGCTCAGGCCTTCACGAGGCTACGGGCGCGTGTGACCCCGTCCAGCAGCCGCCAGATCGCCTCGGCCCCCGCGCGTGCGCCGGCTTCGGCTTCGTTCAGCTCGGAATCCGTCGTCGCGACCGACGCAAGCGTGCCGGCGAGCTCGGACGCGTGCTCGACGTCGATCTCACCGTGGACGGTGAAGTACTCGACCCCCGGGCCGTCGACGCCGTAGTGGCCGCGCAGGCCCTCGGCCTTCGTCTCGGCGACCTCGGGCGTCTGCGACTCGTAGCCGAAGATCATCCCGAGCGCGTACGACGGCGATGCCGACTTGGCCGCGGTGGCGAACGCCTCGACGCACGCGCGCGTCTCGGCTTCCGCGTGCGCACCGTGGACGGCATCGCGATCGGCCCCGACCGCCTCGGCGAAGGCGAGCCACATGCCCTGGTGATCGCCGTCGATCTCATCGGCGAGGTTGGCGCGGACCACGGCGGCAGCGTCCTCGGGAAGCCTCTCGGCCAGCGCCTCCAGATAGCCCGGGAACGCCTCGACCTGACGCCAGTACTGGCCCGCGTAGAACGCGAGGTCGTCACGCGTGAGCGCCCCCTTGCGCCACGCCTCGTAGAACGGGTGCTCCAGGATGCGCGCGTCGCTGGTGGCGTCGTCGAGCCGGCGGGCGATGTGGTCGGCGGTCGTCATTGAATCCTCCTGGATAGGTGAGCCCCGAAACCTAGCGGTTCGGCCGACCGCACGCCAGATTCGCGACCTCACCGGTGGGGTCGTGTTTCGATATCAGACGGGCCCCCGTATCCCAACTGGCAGAGGAAGGGCACTTAAAATGCCCACAGTGTGGGTTCGACTCCCACCGGGGGCACTCGCCTGCGCCCGCCGAGTCCCGGACCGAAGGCCCCTATTCGCAGGGTGTGACGTTCACTCCCGACTGCAGGTAGGCCTCGTCACTCAACGCGGTCGACACCCGAAGCCCGAAGACGCGGCCGGTTGCCGATGCCGGTCGGTCGGTCCCGCCTCCATACGTCCCGTAGGGCTGGCCCGGACACGTTCCTTCCGTGACGTACCCCCCGGGCGCCGCCTGCTCGGTCGTCCATTCCACCGAATGAGTCTGGTTGTGCACCGCGATTTCGAGCGAGGCAGTCCCGGAAACCGCGTCGAAGCGAAACGACTCGCCAACCCGCTTGACGAGCGTCTTCTGCGGCTCGCAATAGATCGAGTCGGGATCGTGCCTGATGCAAAAGCCCCTCACGATTCGGGCCTTGGTGCGAAATGACCCGTCGGGAAGCTCCTGTCGCCGAGCGGTTACCTCCACATATCTCGATCGTGTCCCTCGGTCGTCCAGCCTCCACAGCGCATAGGCCTCGGCGACGCTGCCGGCTCTAGGCCGCTCCGTGGCTGATCCGCGCGTCGACATCCCAACCCCCAACAAGAGGAGGGACGCGAGAAACACGCTCAGGATTCGGATTGGCTCGCCTAGCGTCACAAAGCTAGGGTTCTCCTACATAGTCGGTTGTCCTGCGCGGGCGACGGCTCCAAGAGACAAGACAAGCACCCGGGGCGATCACGTCGTCAAGACGCGCATCTTCTGCGCACGAACAAACAAATAGAGCTCTTTTGAGCCAGCGTGCAGGTGCTTATCTACGCCCGCCCAACAGAGGGGCTTCTGGACGACCGACGAAAGTGGGGAATGAAGTGAAGCGACTGATTGCAATCCTGGCAACCCTAATGGGGCTGTCTACGTCCCTGGTAGCCATCCCTGCGCAGGCGAGCCCGGCGGGGCCCGTTCCACTGCACTGCATAGCGGAGGCTCTCCCGGAGCCTGTGAGCACCGAGGAGCAGGAGAGGGTCCCGGCAGACCCGCTTGACCCTGTGAACGATGCGGCGGACATCCCCGGTGCGAATGCGGATGCGTCCGCTTGTTTCACCACCTTCGAGCTCGCCCAAACGGCCGCCATCGGGGGCATCAAGACCGTCATCGCAGTTCACTACGTCGACGCTTATCACGAGGGTGACACCTTGACCATCTACGTTACGAACGGAGTCGGCTGTAGGAATGGCGCGAAATATCAGAAGCCGAATCTGCCTACGTGGATCGACAACGAGATCTCCTCGACCTACAACTACGCAGGCTGCGGCCACGTCAAGCACTTCGACTACAAGAAGTTCTACGGCCCGCAGTACGACTGCAGTCCGTGCGGATACATGGGGGCGATGAACGACGAGACATCGTCGGTCAAGTACCAGCCCTAGGTCGGTTCATTAGGTACGAACCCCCCAGGGGGTTGAAGGGGCGAGGGAGCAATGGCTCTCTCGTCCCTTCCTGTATTCGGCTGGGGTGCGTGCTCGGACGCCTACGGTGTGGGTTCGGCTTCTAGCGGGGGCAGCACCCATCGACGAGGTCTTCTAACGTTCCTCCATGCCGTCGACTCCGCGGACCCTTTCGCAGCGCGCGCTCAATCGGGCTCTGCTCGCGCGGCAGGGCTTGCTCGAGCGGTTCGACACCTCGCTTCCCAAGCTGCTCGAGCGGATCGGCGGGATCCAGGCTCAGTACGCGCCGTCGATGTACGTCGGCGTGTGGTCGAGGCTCGCAAACTTCGAACGTGATCAGCTGACCCGCGCGCTCGAACGCAAGAGCGTGGTGCAGGCGACGCTGATGCGGGCGACGATCCATCTCGTCTCGGCGCGCGACTACTGGCCGTTCGAGGTGGCGGTGCGCGGCTTCCGTCGCGACTGGTGGATCCGGATCAACAAGGGCAGGGCCGACGCACGCGCTTTGGACGCGGCCGCGAAACGGATGCGAGAACGTCTGGCCGCGGGGCCGCTCAGCAGAAAAGAGATGGACGAGCTTCTCGGCAAGGAGCTCGGACGGCTGTTCTGGATGTGGATCGACCTCGTACGCGTGCCGCCGTCGGGGACCTGGGAGAGACGACGCGCCGACATCTACGCGTCGGCCGAGGAGTGGCTCGGCCCCCCGAACTCCTCACCGCGCGAGGGAGTCGAGCGGTTGGTGCGCGCATACCTCAGCGGGTTCGGCCCGGCCGCGCGCGCCGACATCGCCGATTGGGCGGGGCTGCCGATGAAGGAGGTCGGGCCCGTGCTAGAAGAGATGCGACTGCGCCGGTTCGCGGACGAGGCCGGCACCGAGCTCGTCGACCTCTTGCGCGCTCCTCTGCCCGACTCCGAGACGCCCGCGCCGGTGCGGTTCCTTCCGACGTGGGACGCGACCTTGCTCGTGCACGCACGGCGGTCCGGCATCCTTCCGGAGGAGCACCGCCCGAAGGTCTTCGGCATCAAGACCCCGCACTCGTTCTCGACCTTCCTCGTCGACGGTGCAGTAGCGGGCAAGTGGCGTTACGAGAAGGGAGCTGTGCGGCTGGAGCCGTTCGGCCGGCTGGATCGATCGACGAAGCGCGCGCTCGAGGACGAGGCCGAGAGGCTGAAGGCCTTCCACGAATGACGTCAGCCGAGGCGGGTTGCGGCTCGACTCGCTAAGCTCTGCCGATGGCCGGCCGAGCGGTGCCTCGCCGAGAGTTCTTCCTCAAGTCGGGACAGGTCCTCGGCGCGGCCACTGTGCTGTCGCAGCTGCCCGCTCTCCTCGATGCGCGTGGCTGGCTCGATCGGGCGCAAGCGCAAGAGGCCGACCTCACGCGCGACACTCTGAACGGCCTCGTGGTCTTCATCTGCCCCGGCCCCGACGAGTACTCGGTCGCCCAGGGCGAGACGAGCGAGTCCGTCGGCGCGATCGAGGCGAAGACGACGGACAACCTGATCCTCAACCTCGATAACTTCCTGCCGGCGGCCGACGTCGGACCGCCCAACGACGACACGGTTCCGATCTCGGGCGCCGTCGCGCAGCTGTTGAACGCGCAGGCGGCCCAGGTGAATCCCGCCGCGGCGGGCGGCCCGTTCCCCTCGCATTTCTCGAGGCTGTCATTTGCGGAAAAAGCGCAGGTGTTCGCGAACATCGAGGCGACCGCAGGCGACGACGACTTGTCCAAGAACCTCCGTTTCGTCGGAGGGATCCTGCCGGGCTTCACCGCGTTTCTCGCGTTTGGCGAGTGGGGGGTGTTCGATCCGGAGACGCACAAGCTGACCGGCCGGCCGGTGGGGTGGGCGCTATCCGGCTATCAGCCGGACGGACCGGTGCGCGGCCACGACGAGCTCAAGGGCTACTACCAGGGACGCCGGAAGGTGAAGGGCTGATGCCGCGCGACGTGATCGTCATCGGTGCCGGAGGTGGAGGCGCGGTCGTAGCCAAAGAGCTCGCCGAGCGCGGTCTCGACGTCCTGCTGTTGGAGGGCGGCCCGCGTCACGGCAAGCCCGACAAGCAGTGGACTTCGTTCGAGAACGATGCGAACAACCCGCTGTTCGGATACTTCCGATTTGGTCCGGCCGACCGCAACAAGCCGGCATGGACGCGCGAGCTTCCGCAGAACTCGTTTCTCTGGCAGCTGTCGGGCGTCGGAGGAACGACGCAGCACTACTACGGCAACTCCCCGCGCGCACATCCCGGCACGTTCAAGGGCTACAACGGGCCGGACAAAGGCGCGTATGACGTCGACCATCTGGCGCCGTTCTCCTACAAGGAGCTCGTGCCCTACTACGAGTGGGTCGAGCACACGCTGCCCGTGCAGACCGCGGCGATGGGCCGAAAGGAGCAAGTCTTCCTCGAAGGATGCGAGGGCCTCGGCTTGCCCGTGCAGACCGGAAAGGACGTCACGCGCGACGCATACCGCCCGCAGGAGAACGCGATCCTCCAACCGCACGGCACCGCCGGGCGCACGAACGATCCGCTGAAGCTCGTGTTCCCGAAGGCGAAGGGATGCACGTTCTGCGGCTACTGCTTCCAGGGCTGCGTGCAACCTCACGGCGCGCCGCGCAATCTGCGCGCCAAGCGCTCGACCGACAACAGCTACATCCCGATGGCGATAACCGCGAGTCGCTGGGCCAAGGGGGGCAAGTCCGTGACGCTTCTGGCCGACCGCTTCGTCACGCGCATCAACATCGAGGGTGAGGGCGACGCCGCGACCGCACGCAGCGTCACGTTCCGGCGCGGGAGCACGGGCGAGGAGGCCACCGAGGAGGCCAAGGTCATCGTCATGGCCGGCGGGTGCACCGAGAACCCGAGGCTGTGGCTCAACAGCGAGCTTCCCAACCCGAACGACTGGGTCGGACGGGGGTACACGGACCACTACTTCGACTGGATCATCGGGGAGATGCCGTTCGAGACGGGCTCGAGCAAGGGCCCCGGGTCGTCCGCGCGCGTCGACTTCCCCGGCAGGGGCGGCCTCGAGAACGTCGGGCTCCCGCCCGCGCTTCAAGCGTTCTCGGCGAACTTCAGCGACGCGGGATTCGCCTCCTTTTACGACAACGGGCAGCCCGCGAAGGCCGGGGCAAACACCGCCGGTCGCCTCGCGGGCAACGCGCTCAAGAAGCTGGTGGGAAACCTCGACCGGCTGCTGAACGTGCTCGTCATCACCGACGACGACGTCGAGTCGCAGAACCGCGTGACGCTGTCGCAGGTCATACCCGCCGACGAGCACGGGCCCGTAGCGAAGGTCGAGTTCCATCACCGCACCCGCAGCGACCGCACGTTGAAGAACCGGGAGTTCCTCGCGGGAAAGGCGGTCGAGCTACTGAAGGCCGCCGGCGCGCGCGAAGTACACCGGATGAACTGGCCGCCTTTGATCCTGCACGTCCAGTCGACCATGCGAATGGGCATCAGCGAGGACGACTCGGTGGTGAAGCCGACCGGCGAGGCGCGCTTCGTGAAGCAGCTGTTCATCGCGGACAATTCTGCGCTGCCGAACGGACTCGGGGGGCCGAACCCGACGCTGACCACCCAGGCCCTCGCCACGCGCACGGCCGAGAACATCTTCCAGACCTACTTCGACGGGGATCCGTGGGTGCGCAAGGACACCCCGATCTCCTCGATCGACGACGAGGTCACGAAAGCCGTCATCGCAAGCACCAAGCGAGGCGGCAAGAAATAGCGCAGGCCGCGCGTGTTGCGCGGCGGGGATAGATCGAAGGGGGAGCGATGCAGGGGCTCATGCAGGACTATCCGCTGGCGATTCCGCACATCTTCGAGCGCGCCGAGAGGCTCTTCGGGCGCAAGGAGATCGCGACGGCTCGGGCGGGCGGCCGGGTCGAGCGCATGTCGTACGAGGACTGGTGCAAGCGCGTTCGCTTGCTGGGCGGGGCGCTCGACGTCCTCGAGGTCTCCGACGCGGGCCGCGTCGGCTCGTTCGCGTGGAACACCGGGAACCACCTCGAGCTCTACTTCGGCGCGCCGTGTACGGGCCGGGTGCTGCACACGCTGAACATCCGCCTCTTCCCGGAGCAGCTCACCTACACGATCAACCACGCCGAGGACGAGGTCATCTTCATCGACCGCTCGCTGATCGCGCTGCTATGGCCGATCGTCTCGACGTTCGAGACCGTGCGCAACTTCGTGGTCATGGACGACGGCGCCGGCGACGTGCCCGACGACGCGCGGATCGTGCAGTACGAGGAGCTGCTGAACGAAGCGAAGCCCGTCGACTTCACCATCACCGACGAGAACCGGGCCGCGGCGATGTGCTACACGAGCGGCACGACCGGCAACCCAAAGGGCGTCCTCTACTCGCATCGGTCGACCGTGCTGCACTCGATGGTGATCATGATGGCCGACGGAGTCGCGGTGCAGGAGTCGGACGTTCTCCTTCCGATCGTCCCGATGTTCCACGCGAACGCGTGGGGGACTCCGTACGCGGGCGTCTTCGCCGGCTCGAACTTCATCTTCCCGGGACCGAACATGACGCCTCAGGCCCTCGTCGACCTGATCGAGTCCGAGCGCGTCACGATCACCGCGGGAGTCCCGACGATCTGGATGGGCGTGCTGCCGCTCGTCGACGGTCGCGACCTGTCGAGCCTGCGCTGCATCACCGGCGGTGGGTCGGCCATCCCGAAGGCGCTGTCGGAGGGATTCCGCGCCAAGCTCGGCCTCCCGATCATGCAGGGCTGGGGCATGACGGAGACGAGCCCGGTCGCGGCGCTCGGGCCGATCAAGTCTTATCTCCGCGATCAATCCGATGAAGAGCTCGCGACCATCCGCGCGAAGGCGGGCGTGCCCGTCCCGCTCGTCGATGCGCGCATCGTCGACGCCGACACGGGCGGCGAGCTGCCGTGGGACGGCGTCGCCTTCGGGGAGCTCCAGGTGCGCGGCCCTTACATCGCGTCGGACTACTACAACGACCCCGAGTCGAATCAGAAGTTCACCGACGACGGGTGGCTGCGCACCGGCGACGTCGCGTCGATCGACTCAGACGGGTACATCCAGATCGTCGACCGCACGAAGGACCTCGTGAAGTCCGGTGGCGAGTGGATCTCGTCGGTCGAGCTCGAGAACGAGATAATGGCGCACCCCAAGGTCGCGGAGGCCGCGGTGATCGGCGTCCCGCACGAGAAGTGGCAGGAACGCCCGGTCGCGTGCGTCGTCGTGAAAGACGGCGAGGAGCTCTCGAAGGACGACGTCGTCGAGCACCTGCGCCCGCGCGTCGCCAAGTGGTGGCTGCCGGACGACGTGCTCTTCGTCGAGGAGATACCGAAGACGTCGGTGGGCAAGTTCTCGAAGAAGGACCTACGCGCTCGCTTCGCCGACTACGAGCTGCCGGCCGACGCCTAGAGCTCGCTTTGCTATTGAGTCCTCGCGGTGGCGGGTATGGGGCTACAAGAGGTGGAGAGAGCCCCAACTCACAGGAGGTGTCGCACGTGGCAAAGACGGCCAGAGACATCATGACCGGCTCGCCCGAGTGCATCGGCGAGAACGAATCGATCCTCGACGCGGCGAAGAAGCTGCAGGAGCTGAACATCGGCGCCATGCCGATCTGCGGCGAGGACAACCGGCTCAAGGGGATGCTTACCGACCGCGACATCGTCATCAAGGTCTTGGCGGAGGGCCGTGATCCCAACACCACCCGCGCCGGCGAGCTCGGCGAGGGCAAGCCCGTGACGATCGGTGCCGACGACGACATCGACCTTTTGATCAAGACGATGGGCGAGTACAAGGTTCGTCGCCTTCTGGTGATCGACGGGCACGACCTCATCGGGATCGTCAGCCAGGCCGACGTCGCCCGCAACATCGACGAGGAGCAGGTCGGCCGGCTCGTCGAGATCATCTCCGAGTAGCGGAGGACTCACCGACACAAGAGGAGGGCCCCTTTCGGGGGTCCTCCTCTTCGTCTCAGTCACGTCGCCTGACGAGGGAGGCCGAATGGAGCGGGGTAGCAACAAGCACAGCCCGAAGCTCGACGACGAGATCCAGCGAGAGACCGAGGCGCTAGAGCGCTCGGGCAAAGAGTCGCGCGCCGAGGAGTTCCTCGAGAAGGAAGATGCGAGCGCGCAACCCGGCGACGCCGAGGGATCCCCGTCGGGTCATCGCATCTCCGGCAGCGGTAGCTCGGCCGACGAATACACCTACAAGGACTGGGGCGAGGTAGGCGGCGCGTCGCATCCGAAGCCCAAGGAGGGCGCGAGCGAGCGCGCGCAGAACCAGGAGCACACGCAAGACGGTCAGGACGGCTGAGCGCTCTCTATCTAGGACGCCTTCGGAGGTCGAGAGGCCTCCTGGGCATCCTTTTTTGCGGAGTCCGTCGACGTTGTTGGCTTTTCGATTGGCGGGATCTCGGGAACCGTCTCGGACACCTCTCCGCCGGGCCATCCCCTGGTG
>DATBND010000197.1:0-2183 GCA_036554505.1 Actinomycetota bacterium
CACGTCATCGTGGGCGACGCCAACATGTCGGAGATCTCGACGTATCTGAAGGTCGGCGCGACCGCGCTGGTGCTCAAGATGATCGAGGACGACTTCATCGGCGACGACCTGTCGCTTGCAGAGCCCGTCAAGGCGATGCGCGCGGTGTCGCACGACCCGTCGTGCCGCGGGTTGATCGAGCTGACCGACGGACGATCGGTCACCCCCGTCGATCTCCAGTGGGAGTACTTCCGGCTGGCCAAGAAGTATTCGCTCGACGCCGAGCCCAACGACGTCGATGAGGACGTGCTCGATCGATGGGAGAGAGTGCTCGAAGGGCTCGAGACCGACCCGCTGTCGCTCAAGGACCAGCTCGACTGGGCGGCGAAGCTGTCGCTGCTCGAGGCGTATCGATCGCGTGACGCGTTGGAGTGGTCGCACCCCAAGCTGCGCATGATCGATCTCCAGTACCACGACGTGCGGCGGGCGAAGAGCCTCTACTGGAAGCTCGTCGACTCCGGCAAGATCCAACGGCTCGTCTCGGATGCCGAGATCGCACACGCGGTGGACCATCCCCCCGAGGACACGCGCGCGTACTTCCGCGGCGAGTGTCTCCGCCGGTACTCGCCGCGCATCGTCGCGGCGTCGTGGGACGCGCTCATCTTCGACGTCGGAGACGAGCCGTTGCGCAAGGTCCCGACGCTCGAGCCGACGCGCGGGACGCGCGCGCGCGTCGAGGGACTGTTCGAAGGAAGCCCCGACGCGGCCGCGCTCCTGGCCAACCTCAGCTCCTAGATCTTTGTTTCCCCAGGCCAAAGGCCTGTTTCCGCTGTGTCCTAAGTCGCTGTCTCGTCACTGCCGACGTATACGATTAGCCCTCTTGTATTCCTAGCGAGGTGAGTTCGATGGCCCCATCAGGTGAGCAGAGCAGAAAGCCACGGCCCAAGAAGGACGACGCCCAGGAGACCGAGGCGACGAAGACCGATACGACCGAAGCCGCGGACGAAGTCGACGATCTGCTGGACGAGATCGACGAGGTCCTCGAGGTGAACGCCGAGGAGTTCGTACGGTCATACATACAAAAAGGGGGTGAATGACCCCTTGCAACGCTGCCCTCATTGCGGGAAACACAAGCCGTTCGACGAGTTCCCGCGCAACCGCAGCACTAAGACCGGGAGGGCGAGGTACTGCAAGCCATGCCATAACGAGATTACTCAACGGAACATCAAGAGGCGCTATGGCTCGACGCGTCATTACCACCTAAAGCACCGCTACGGTTTGGGCGCCGAAGAGATCCAGGCGATGATCGACCGGCAGGGCGGTTATTGCATCATCTGCTTCGACAAGCCGGCCGAGCACGTCGACCACGATCACGACACCGGTCAGGTGCGCGGCGTGCTGTGCTTCAACTGCAACGGGGGTCTCGGCCAGTTCAGCGACAACATCGCCAAGCTACGAAGCGCGATCGAATACCTGGAAGCGGCGGGCGTCAGTGAGTACTGAGATCGGCCCCCACGACATCCTTCGCCTGCCACTTCACGGGCCGGGCTCGTCGTTCAGCGACGTGCTCAAGGCCACGGGAGCCAACGAGCACAAGCCCGACCTCACTCAACAGGTCCATGCCCCCGAAGGAACCACCGTGCTGGCGATCCGGTTCACCGACGGCGTCATCGTCGCCGGCGACAGGCGCGCGACTGAGGGCTTTCAGATCGCGCACCGCTCGATAGAGAAGGTGTTTGCCGCCGACGACATGAGCGCGGTGGCGATCGCAGGGACTGCCGGCCCCGCGGTCGAGATGGTGCGGCTCCTCCAGACCGAGCTCGAGCACTACGAGAAGGTCGAGGGCGAACGCTTGAGCCTCGAGGGCAAGGCCAACAAGCTCGGGCAGATGATCCGGGAGAACCTGCCGGCCGCGATGCAGGGCCTGGCCGTGGTGCCGATCTTCGCCGGGTTCGACGAGGGGCGGAGCCACGGCCGGATCTTCAAGTACGACATCACCGGCGGCCGGTACGAGGAGGACGACTACCACGCAACCGGCTCGGGCGGTAAGGACGCGCGCGGCACGATCAAGAAGCGTTACCGCGCCGACCTCACGCGCGACGAGGCGATCACGGTCGCGATCGAGGCGTTGTTCGACGCCGCCGACGAGGACGTCGGCACGGGCGGTCCCGACCTCATGCGTGGGATCTATCCGACCGTCGCGG
>DATBND010000199.1:0-5136 GCA_036554505.1 Actinomycetota bacterium
CGAATGGGGAAACGTCACCGCCGGACATGGATACGAGGACGGCGAGGACCTCTCGTTCGCCAACTTCTACGAAGGAAAGGGCGACACCGGGACCATCGATCTCGACGTCAACGGCGGCATCACGTCGCTCTACGTCGAGCGCATCTCTCAGCGGGATCGAGGCGTTCCCCCACGGGGAGAGTGGCGCAGGGATCACCGGGACGCGAGAGGTCGTAGCGGACAACGTGATGGAGCACGCCGGAAGGACTCCGGCGAAGGGCGCGCGCGTAAGGGCGAGAGGCCCGGCGATGGGCACGGAAGGGGGGACCGCCGTGGGAAGGCATGACACGGACTTCGTCTCGGCCATCGCCGGGATCTTGTTCCTCGTCATCGGCGGGGTCCTCGCTGGGGGGCGAGTCGAGGCCGACGACTTCTCCGCGATGTGGGCGCTCCCGGCCGTCCTCATCGCCGTCGGCCTCGTCGTCGCCGCCGTGGCGGCCAACCGGTTCAAGTCGGGACGCGCCGCGGACGATAGCCCCTCGAACGAACAAGCCGTCGCGTCCCGGCAGGAGTCGTCGCCGAGCGAGTAACGTACGCCCCCATGCAGGGGGAGGCGCCGGCGGCCGGCACCGAAGTGGTGCTGCGCTGCTCCGGGCTGAAGAAGTCCTACAAGGGACACGTCGCGGTGCGCGACGTGGGCTTCGAGATCGGCGCGGGCGAGACCTACGGGCTGCTCGGCCCGAACGGCGCCGGCAAGACGACCTCGATCATGATGATCTGCGGGTTGCTCGCGCGCGACGGAGGGGACGTCGAGGTGGCAGGCCGCGCCCTGTCGACCTCGAGCGTCGAGGCGAAGAGCGTCATCGGGCTCGTCCCACAGGACCTCGCCATCTATCCCGACATGACGGCGCGCGAGAACCTCCGCTTCTTCGGAAAGCTGTACGGGATGACGGGGGCCGAGCTCGCGACGCGCGTCGACCAAGCTCTCGAGGTCACCGGTCTCGTTGATCGCGCCGACGACCGCACCGACGGCTACTCGGGAGGTATGAAGCGCCGGCTCAACATCGGCATCGGGCTCCTTCACCGGCCGAGGCTCCTGGTGCTCGACGAGCCCACGGTCGGCGTCGACCCGCAGAGCCGTAACGCGATCCTCTCGAGCGTCGAGCAGCTCTCCGGCGAAGGGATCGCCGTCCTCTACACGACGCATTACATGGAGGAGGCCGAGCGTCTGTGCGACCGCGTAGGGATCATCGACGAGGGCGAGATCAAGGCCGAGGGCACGCGCCGCGAGCTCGTGGCGCTGCTCGGCGAGCGAGATCGGATCAGCCTGGAGGCGTCGGGTGACCTGGCCGCAGCCGCGGCGCGGCTCGGTGCGCTCGAAGGAGTCGAGGAGGCGACGCGGCGCGACACGGGGCTCGATCTCATCGTCGGCTCGGCCACCAGCAGGCTCCCCGAGGTGCTCGCCGCCGCGACCGAGGCGGGCGCGTCGGTCACGCGCGTCGACGTCGTCGAGCCGGACCTCGAGGCGGTGTTCCTCAAGCTCACGGGAAAGGCGCTCCGGGACTAGCCATGCGCGGGGCCCTGTTGATCGCGCGCAAGGACCTCCTGCGCAGCGTGCGCGACCGGTCGGCGATCGCGGTCGCCATCGTGGCGCCGCTGCTCCTCGCGTTCATCCTCAGCTCGGTCCTCCCGGACGACGACGACCTTGGGATCACGTACGGATACGTGAACGAGGATGGCGGGCCACTCGCTCAGACGTTCGTCACGGTGGTGCTCGAGGGGATCGCCGAGGACTTCGCCACGATCCGCGAGCTCGACTCGCGCGCCGACGCGGTCGAGGCCGCCGCCGACGATGAGATCGCCGCCGCATTCGTCCTCGAAGAGGGTTTCTCGGAGGCCGTCCAGGCGGGAGACCCTGCGGCGTTGGAGGTCGTCGCGAACCCCGTGTCCGAGGTCGGTGGCCCGATTGCGCGCGCCCTCGCCGACGGTTACGTCGCCGAGCTCGACGCGATCGGCCTGTCGATCGCCACTTACCTGGCTACGTCGGGGGAGGAACCGTCCGAGGAAGTGCTGGCGCGGGTGCGCACGGCGGCCCAGGCGCTCGGCCCCCCGGCGACGATCGAGGACCGCACGACGGGCGACCGCGAGTTCGACGACAACACCTTCTTTGCTGCGGGCATGGCCGTCTTCTTCTTGTTCTTCACCACGCAGATGGGTGCACAGAGCTTGTTGCGGGAGCGTCGCGAGGGCACGCTGTTGCGTCTTGCCGCGGCCCCCGTCTCGAAGCGAGCGATCCTCGCGGGCAAGGCGATCTTTACCTACGTGCTGGGCGTGACGAGCCTCGTGGTCCTCATCGCCGCGAGCGGCTTGGTGCTCGGCGCGAGCTGGGGCAACTGGCTGGGCGTCGGCCTCATCGTGCTTGCCGCGGTGTTCGCGGCGATGGGCGTGCAGTCGGTGGCGACGACCCTGGCCAAGACCGACGAGCAGGCCGCCGGCTTCGGATCGATCGTCGCGGTGACGCTCGGCCTTCTCGGTGGGACGTTCTTCCCGTTGTCGCAGGCGCCCGGGTTCGTCGCCAACCTCAGCTTCGTCACGCCGCACGCATGGATCATGCGCGCTCTCGGTGATCTATCCGGAGGGACGAGCACGGTCTCCGACGTGGTCCCGTCGCTGATCGCCCTCGTCGTCTTCGGGACCGTAATGGGCACGATCGCGCTCGTGCGCGTTCGCCGGATCACGGTGGCGGCATGACCGCGTGGACGATCGGCGTCACCGAGCTTCGCCGGATGCAGCGCGACCGCGTCAACCTCTTCTTCCTCTTCATCTTTCCGCTCGTCTTGATCCTCTTGATCGGAGCGGCGTTCGGCGGCGGCTTCGTGCCGAAGCTCGGAGTGGTCGACGAGGACGGTGGGCCGCTGGCCACGGAGATCGTGGACCAGCTCACGAACGACCCCGCGGTCGAGGTCGAGGCCCCCGGCGACCGAAGCGCGCTGCTGGACGACGTCGAGCGAGGAGTGTTCGAGGGCGGTCTCGTCATCCCCGAGGGTTACACCGCGCGGTTGCGCAGCGGAGAGGACGTGACAATCGAATTCCATTCCAAGCCCGGCGACTTCTCCGCGGCGATACGCAGCGCGATCGACGCCGCCGTCGGCGAGCAGTCGGCGCGCGTGCGGGCTGCGCTCATCAGTGCCCCCCAGGTGGGCGGGGACTTCGATGCGGCGTACGAGGCGGCGAGGGGAGCACGGGCCACCTTCGACGGAACCGAGGTCGTGTTCACCATCGCAGGCGAGGACGCCGAGGCCCGCAGCCTCGAGGATCCGTTCGGCCCGGGCGCGGCGACGCAGCTCATCCTGTTCACGTTCGTGAACTCGCTGGCGGGGTCGGCCGCGCTGGTGCAGACGCGCCAGTACGGAGTTCTGAGGCGGATGCTTTCGGCGCCGGTCTCGTCGACGTCCATTCTCGCCGGCGAGACGCTCGGCCGGTTCTTCGTCGCCGCAGTCCAGGGAGTCTTCATCGTGGTCGCTGCGACGGTGCTCTTCGGTGTGAACTGGGGCGATCCCTTCGCGACGGCGGCCACGTTGACTCTGTTCGCGCTCGTCAGCACCGGGGCGGCCATGATGTTCGGCTCGATCCTGGGCAACGAGCAGCAAGCCGGCGCTCTCGTTCCGTTCGGGCTCGCGCTCGCCGCCCTCGGCGGGTGCATGGTGCCGCTCGAGATCTTCCCCGACACGATGAAGACCATCGCCCACGTGACGCCGCACGCGTGGGCGAACGAGGCGTTTCAGCGGATCACCGAGGAGGGGGCCGGGGTCGTCGACGTCCTTCCCCAGCTCGGGGTCCTCGCGGCGTTCGCGGCCGCGCTGCTCGCCGCCGGCGCGCTCGCTCTGCGCCGGACGCTCACGACGTAACCCGCACAACCGGGTAAACCGGATCGTCGGGCGGGGGCTCTTACGAGTAGGAGCCGGCGACGGAGGTGTCGTGGGGACGGACGATTTCTCGGAGTTCTACGCGACGTCGTTTCGGCGCGTGTCGTCGGCCGTACGCGCGTTCTGCGGTGACGCCGAGGTCGCGCACGAGGCCACGCAGGAGGCGTACGCGCGCGCCTACGCGCGCTGGTCGCGGCTCCGGCGCGCGCAGTGGCCTCAGGCATGGGTGACGACGACCGCGTTCAACCTGACGCGGCGCCATCACCGGCGCCGGCGGTCGTCCGAACCGACCGAGGTCGCGGCCGAGGGAGGTCCGACGGGGGACCGGCTGGATCTGCTCGGCGCGTTGCGCGCGCTGCCCGAGCGACAGCGGCGGGCGATCGTCCTTCACTACCTGCTGGACCTGCCCGTCGCGAGCGTCGCGGAGCTCATGGGCGTCACCGAGGGCGCGATCAAGGCCCATTTGCACAAGGGACGAGCCGCGCTGCGCGGCGCACTGGAGGTGCGACATGCTTGACGACACGAGGGCCGCGCTCGCGCAAGCGGTGCGGGATGAGGGCGAAAGTTCGTGGCCCGATCTCGACTTCGTGACGCGGCGAGGACGCCGCATCAAGACGGTGCGGTCGCTTGCGATCGCGTTCGTGACCCTTGGTGTGGTCGCGGCGGGCGTCGGCTCCGCCGCGCTCCTGACGGGTCCCGATCGCTCACCGGTGATGCCTCGTCCGGTCGGCCCCGGCGAGGACCGGATGGAGCCGGTCATCGAGAACATGACCGAGCAGGAGCAGGCCGAGGTGTTCGCGCTGCGCGCCATGGCGGCGACCGGCGTCATGACTCCGCTCGGAGAGCACACCTATACGTGGTTCAGCGACGCGACGAGCGCATCGGGAGGAACGTGGCGGATCGGATTCACCGCGGCCGACTGCTCGCCGCGCGGCGGGCCGGAGGGTCAGTCGCAGACGTGCCGCTCCTTGACGGGAACGGAAGGAAGCGACGACGAGCCCCGTCGAGCGGACACCTTCGTCGCCGTCGAGCGCGACACCGACGTGTGGAGGGTCACCGGCATGGAAGGCGTCATTACGGCGCAGCATCGCGAACGAGTCGTCGGCTTCGAGCTCCGCCAGGAGCCGGAGCCGTCACATTGGGAGCTGCCGGCCATCTCGATCTGGGACACGCTCGGCGGGCCCTCGCTCCAGATGTGGCCGCTCTGGGTGGGGCCGTATCCCACCACCGC
>DATBND010000274.1:0-4597 GCA_036554505.1 Actinomycetota bacterium
ATCGCGGGGGTTCCTAGCGCGCGGCCGCCCCGGGGGCCGGCAGGCCCATCGGATTCGGATAGGGAATGGACTGCCCGACGATCGTCGGGATTATCGTCTCCAGGCACTTATTCAGCCGGTCGAGCTCGCCTTCGTCCAGCGCGCGATAGGGCACGAGGGCGAGCTCGTCGGTCCGGCGCTCGATCGCGACGTGCAGGTCGCGTCCCGCGTCCGTAAACGAGCCCGACGCGTCCACCAGTCCGCGCGCGCGTAGCCGGGCAACGGCCTCGGCCCACTCGTCTTCCGACCACCGCCGGAACTCCCGCTGGATCTCTGCCGTTGATCGTCCCGACGCGACGAGCATGACGTGCGCCTCGCATCCGTCGATCCCTTCGGCTACGAGAACGGCGACGTGGCCGTCGCCCCGGTGCTCGCGCAAGAGCGTCGCCGCATGCCACAGCGCGAGATGCGGCTCGGCCGGCCACGGCAACGACGCATGGCCCGCGTAGAGGGGATGGCCGGACGCGTCGCACGCGTCGGCAACGCGGCGCGCGAGCGAGGCAGCTTCGGCGACGACGTCTGAGTCGATCGCATCGCCGAGCAGACGGCGCAGCGCAGCGTCCACTCCGCGGTGACGCGCGTCGAGCACTTTTGCCGGCGACGAGAACGACCACGCATCCGGAATCGCGCGCCGCACCATCCGTGGATGGAAGTTGTAGAAGGTGGCCATCACGACCTCGGCCGGCACGGGTCCCATCGCGGCGGCGCGCGACGCGAAGTAGCCCATCCAGTAACCCTTCAAGCCCGCCTGCTTGTAGCCCTCGACCGTCTCCGGCACGAAGTACACGACCGCGTGGTAGGGCTCGAGCAATTGCCACATGCGGCGCGCGACGACGGCCTCCATGGCGTCGATCGTAGTCGTTGGGCTTGGCGGGTGATCCCTAGCCGTACGGCGCGAACGAGCGATCTGGCTGCGCACGCCGCGCGTGCGGTCGACGGGAAGATTCACACCGAACGAGCCGGTCCGACTGCGCACCGCCCGAGCAACGGTCTACTCCGCTACCGCCGTGGAGGCGATCCCGGCCCTTGCCGCCGAACAAGAAGTCGTCTCCGGGACCGCCCGTAAGGGAGTCCTTTCCGGGGCCTCCGACCAGGAGGTCGTTGCCGCCGCGACCCTTCAAGACGTCGTTGCCGCCGAGGCCACACAGGTGATCGTCGCCGGTCGTGCCCTTCAACTTGTCGCGGCCGGCCGTGCCGGTGACCGTGCACTTGGTCTCCTCGAGCCAGTGCATCAGCGCGGTATCCGCCGTCTCCCCGTCTCCTGGAACGTCGTCGTCCACCCGATCGAGCCACGCGGTGATCTGCGCGGCGCCGGCCCCGTCGGACGTGACCCCGAACGTGAACCGGCCCTGAGCGTCCGTGACGCCCTCCACGTGATACGTGTCCGCCCCCGGGCTCTCGTGCGCGCTCTGGTCGTCGCGACCGGGCGCAATCGAGTGGCCCCCCTCGGCCGGAGCGTGCCAATCCGAGCTCGTAGGAGGCCTGCAGAACGTCGCGCCCTCCGTTGGGCCGGTGAGGTGGACGTCGACGTTCTCGCCCGGCATCGGTTGCGACGTCGCGTCGGCGATGTCGAGATCGAACGGGATGCACTCCCCGACCTTGGCTTCGTTCTCTGCCGGCGAGATCGTGACGAGTGGGAGAGCCTCGAACCCGTAGACGCGATGCGCGTCGCCGGAATCCTTCTTGAACGTGGGGAGCTGGCGCGTCGGGGCAGTCGACGACGCATCACATCCGTCCTGCCCGATGCCGCAATCGGCCGTCAGGGCCGCGACGGCCGTCACCTGAGCAGGTTGGTCGGAGCCCTTGAGAGCACAAGACGCGGTCCACGGTTGAACGGCCGTCCCGCTCCCGTCCAGCGCGCGATAGCCGCATGCGATCCAGTCCGCCCCGACAGGTGTGTCCTTCGCGGCGACCTTCGAATAGAAGAGCTCGACCCCTTCCGCGCCCGCGCTAGCGATGCCGCGCAACTCTGTGGCGCCCTGCACGAAGCCCACCGACGAGCCGTTCGCCGGTTGGGTCAGCTCGACCGCCTCGTCCGCCTGCTCGGTCGGGTCACCGCCGGTCGCGTCCTGCGCGTTCACGGTGACGGTCTGGTCCTCGTCGGCGGGCGCGCCCACCACGTGCGCGCGCAGCCGATGGCTACCGTCCCCGGGGACCGGCGTCCACGTGAACTCGTATGTGTCGGTGCCCGGGATGTTCGTCGCGTTGCCCAGCGCGCGGAAGGTCGAGCCGGTTGCGAGCTGGATCTCGATCGTCGGGGCGAACGATGGGCAATCGGTGCGAACGACGATGTGGAATGCGCGATCGGTGTCGAGGGTGGTGGAGACGTTCGTCCCGGTGCCCGGCCCCGGGGTCCCCGGCCCGTACGCACTGGGATTCACGAAGCTTGCGTGCGCTCCACTTGCGCAGTCGGCCCAGCTGGCGGTGCCCGTGACGCGCGGGTCCGCCCCATCCATGACGTCGTTGTCGGCGCGCGGCTCTCCGTCCATCCACGCGGTGATCGTTGCATCCCCCGGGGCGGGCGCGGTGAGCCCGAAGTGCAGGTTGCCGGACGCGTCGGTCTCCGTCTCGGCATGGATCGTCGTCGTGGTGGCCGGCGTGGTCCCCGTGTCCTGCGACTGGCCTTCGTCGACGGCCGAATGCGAGCCCCCGGTGGGCGCCCGCAGCGGCGGTGCCCCCTCGGGAGTGCAGAAACGGACGCCGTCGAGCTCCGAGGCGGCATGGAGGTCGACGTTCACCTGCTGCACCGGCGCGTCGGCCGATCGCACCTTGAGTATGTAGTCGAGGCACTCCCCGGGCCCGCCCGTAGCGCCGGGGCGATCGAGCGACAGGGCCGGCGTCGCGCCGTACCACTGCAGGCGGCCCTCGGCGGACGGCTCACCCTCCTCGAGCGCGTCGCTGTCCGGCGGCCGCAGTTGCCCCTCGGCCTCGATCTCCTCGTCGTCGATCCACGCGACGACATCCGTCGTCCCCGCCGTTTTCGAGTAGAGCTGGAAGACGAAGCGGCCGAGGACCGAGCCCGCCGTGCTCTCGCGGTGTTTGAGGTCCGACGCTCCAGGGCGGCGGTGAAAACCGTGCTGTCCGCCGACGGCACCGACGCAGTTCGCGCTCGTCTGTTGCTCGTGGCCGCCCCTGTCCGGCGGCTGTTGTGCGTTGCCGGGGGGGACCGCGCCGAACACGAGCTGATCGTCCGGGCCCGAGGCGTGGAGGTCGACGTTCGCCCCCTGCACGGGCTTGCCGAGGTGGTCGACCACCGTCAGAGCGACGGCAAGGCACGCGTTGGGCAAGCCGCGGACCCAGGGGCTCATCGTGATGGACATCTCGTCCGGCGACTGGAGATAGGGGGTGACCAGATGGACGTCGGCCGCTTCCTGGGTCTCCGGGACGGACGATCCGGCGTCGCTCCCGATCGCAACCGCCGCGAGCGCGCTTATGTCCGACGGCAGGTCGTTCGCCCCGAGCGCGCAGGCGAGCCGGAAGATCCTCGATTGCGGGTCTCCGGGCGTGGCGGTGAAGCTGGCCGCGGTCGTGGTTCCGCACGAGGTGAAGCGCGGCGCGGCGCCCGGGTCGGATGTGCTGTAGAAGGTCTGCACGCGAGTGGTCGCAAGGCTGGCCTTGCCCTCGATCACGGCGCGCCACGCGCCGCTGCGGGGCTTGTAGAACCCCAGCGGTGATCCCTGAACCGGCCACGTCAGCTCGACGGTGTCGTCCGCCACGCGGTCGGTCGACGTCGTGCCGCCGGCCTTGTGACGCATCTCGACCTCGACGTCGTCGAACGCGACCTCGACGATGCCCTGGGGTGTCGCCTGGTAGAGCCCCACGTGAATCGTGGCCGCTCCGGTCGGGAGCCCATCGGGCACGTCCCACGGCATCTCCCACACGTTGCTCGACCCCGCCTGGGCGAGCTGGCCGATCACGATCTCGTTCTCGCCCTCGTATCTGAGGCTGGCCTCGACGAGCGCGCCTCCCGGCACACCGGCGGTCCATGCGGCGAGCGGATAAGTCTGATCGACCCCGTCGTGCTTGTCCGAGATCTTCGGCGGATCCTCCCCGGTGGGATCGAGCCCGGGCTCGTACCCCGTCGAAGGGTTGAGGAGCTTTATCGCCGGTCCGGTGGGGCCGGGCGTGGGCGCGACCCCCGTCGAGCTCCCGCTCGGGCTCGGGCTCGGCTGCTGCGCAAACGCGGTCTGCCCACTCGTGGCGAGCGCGGGCAGCGTCAGGGCGGCGAGCGCGACGGAGACGGCGGCGAGCGCGGCTCGCCCGCCGCGAGCCGGAGGACTCATCCTCCTCGTCGTCTTCACGTGACGCTCGGGCCTCGGCGTGGGCAACTCGGTCCTCTCGCTCGCGCCTCGCAGACCTGCCGGCTGCACGGCGTAGGTGGACTTGCAATAGGTACGGAACAGAGGTCCTCGGACTTACGGGGGTTCCCGCTTGGAACAGAGGCGATCAGCGGGCGAGGGCCCCGGCGGGGGCTCGTCCGCTACGAGACGATCAGCGCTTCTTCTTCTTGGGCTTCTTCTTGACGCACTCCGCGCCGTCGGTGTGCACGCTGATGTCG
>DATBND010000351.1:0-9479 GCA_036554505.1 Actinomycetota bacterium
GTGCTCTCCTCGGACGACCCGCGCGACGCGGACCCCTCGTCGAGCACCTCCGCGGCGGCGTCGTCGCTGGAGCCCGTGGCGATCGCCGGCTCCTCGGTCGGTGTCGCCCCGGTGTCTTCGGTCGCGTCGGCCACCGGGGGCTCGGACGATGCCGCGACCGCGTCGGCTTGGCTTCGTATGGCCGGCGTGGCCTCCGTGGATGCGGACGCGGTGACCCACTCGCCGGTGCCCTCCTCGTAGACGAGCAGCTCCCCGCCGCGGCGGAAGTACCAGCGACCGCCGCGCTCGAACGGGCGCTCGCTGTCGGCCTCGTCCTCCGCTTCCGTGTCGGCAGCCAGTGGCTCCGCGACTTCCTCGACCACCGCGGTGTCGGCTCCCTCGGGCTCGGCGACGGGCTCCCTGCCGGCCATCTCGGTGGGTGCGCCCTGGACCTCGTCGGCGGGCGGCTCCTCCGGATGGGTGTCGGGCTTCGGCTCGATCCGCTCCCGGGTTTCGAGTGACGCCCGGATCCTCCCGAGCATCGACACCGCCACCAGCAACGCCAGGATGACGATGACGAGCAACCCGAGCGTCAGCGCTTGGAACAGATCAGTGCTCACTCACGCCTCCGGTTCGCGGGAATGCCAAGTATGCCCACAAAGAGGCCCTCGCGAGCGGCGCTCGCGAGGGCCGTTTTGTCGGACTAGAAGATCAGGCGGCGGGCGGAGGCGTCGTGGCGGTGCCCGCAGGCTCGGTCCCGCGGTGCGCGTACGCACCGTAGGTCTGGATCAGTGCAAGCGCCAGGGCCACGAACAGGAACAACCCCCGGCTCACGTCGATGCCGCTCGGGATGACGTCGTCGCCGGCCGGGCCGATGATGACGCCGAGGAGCAGACACACGGCGTTGATCGCGGCCAGCACGAGGTACAGCGTGCCCGCCGAAAGCGGAAGGCTCATGTTCGTCCCGAACGCCTTGAGGATCGCAAGGACCGCGGCGACCAGGGCGAGCAGGATGCCCAGCTTGATCAGGAAGCCGTAGCCGTCCCACGCGTTGAAGCTCGTGCTCTCGTCCAGGAAGCTGACCTTCGCCCACGGCGGGACGAACGACAAGATGAAGATCAGGATCCCGGAGCCGGCGACGATCTTCTCGCCGGTCGACAGTCGATCAAGGTCCACGGTTAACCACCCCCACGGGACCTTGGCCGTCGCGCTCGGTCGCGCGATCAATTGGGGCAAGGTCGACGCGCAAGCAATATAGAGGAGGAAACCCCCCTCGGACCAGCTATTTGTGGCTTTGTACAATCGCTCGCTGGCGGGCTCAAGACACGCCCGGGATCGAGGCGGTTCCGGGGGGAGGTTTCCTGGATGGCCGTAATCAAGACGATCGACCTCGTCGGCGTGTCGGAGGAGTCGTGGCGCGATGCGGCAACTCAGGCACTCGCCGAGGCCTCGAAGACGATCCGTGGAATTACCGGCATGGACGTCCTTGACACGTCGTGCACCGTGTCAGAGGGCAAGATCGCCGAGTACCTGACGCACGTACGCATCAAGTTCCGCATAGAGCGCTGATGGACGTCATGGAGGCGGGCCGCTAGGTGTCTGGGATCGCACTCGTCGGCATGCAGTGGGGCGACGAGGGCAAGGGCAAGGTCACCGACCTCCTCGCCGAGCAGACCGACGTCGTCGTCCGCTACCAAGGCGGCAACAACGCCGGGCACACGATCGTCGTCGACGGCGAACGCTACGCGCTGCACCTCGTCCCCACGGGCATCCTCTATCCGCGTTGCATCCCCGTCATCGGCCCCGGTGTCGTGGTCGATCCCGAGGTCTTGATCGAGGAGATGGACGCGCTCGACGAGCGCGGCATCGACACGACGAGGCTGATGCTGTCGGGCAACGCGCATTTGCTCATGCCGTACCACCGCGAGCTCGACCGTGTCACCGAGCGGCGCCTCGGCCGCAACCGCATTGGGACGACCAAGCGCGGGATCGGCCCGGCCTACGCCGACAAGGCTGCTCGCATCGGGTTACGCGTCCAGGACCTCCTCGATCCGAAGATCTTTTCGGAGAAGCTGTCCGTCGCGCTCAAGGAGAAGAACCAGGTCCTGACGCGCGCCTACGGCCGGTTGCCGTTCGACCAAGGGCAGGTCGAAGAGCAGTACCTGGAGCATGCGCGCCGGCTCGCTCCGCACATCGCCGATACCGCGTCGTTCGTGCAGCGAGCCCTGGACGACGGGAAGTCGGTCATGTTCGAGGGGGCCCAGGCGACGATGCTCGACCTCGACCACGGGACGTATCCGTTCGTCACCTCGTCGAATCCGATCGCGGGAGGCGCGTGCGTCGGAGCAGGCGTCGGTCCCCGCGATATCGACAGGATCATCGGGGTGTCCAAGGCGTACTGCACGCGCGTCGGGTCGGGGCCGTTCCCGTCGGAGGCCGATCCCGTCGACGACGAGATCCTGCGCGAGGTTGGGGCCGAATACGGCACGACGACCGGGCGCAAGAGGCGATGCGGTTGGTTCGACGCAGTGGTCGGTCGCTACGCCGCTCGCCTCAACACGTTGACCGAGATGGTTGTCACGAAGCTCGACGTGCTGGGGGCGTTCGAATCGATAAAGGTCTGCGTCGCGTACGAATACGACGGCCGCCGGTACGAGGATTTCCCGCCGAACCAGACGATCTTCAACAAGGCGAAGCCCGTTTACGAAGAGCTCGAGGGTTGGCGTGAGGACATCACGGGTGCGCGCACGCTGGACGACCTCCCGAAGGAGGCGCGCGCGTTCCTCGAGACGATCGAGACGCTGACGCGCGTGCCGGTGTCGTGGGCCTCGGTGGGGCCGAGCCGCGACCAGATCGTGCGAGTGCGCGAGGTGGAGACCGCGTGAGAGCCCTCCTCCTGGGATCCGGCGGGCGCGAGAGTGCGCTCGCGTCGGGGCTGGCGCGTTCGCGCACGGTCGACGAGCTCGTCGTGGCCCCCGGGAACCCGGGCATCGGCGCGTTCGCAGAGCTCGCCGACGTCGACCTCTCGGATGTCGACGCCGTCGTCGATCTGGTCGCGCGCGTCGACGCGCGCGTGGTCGTCGTCGGACCGGAGGCGCCGCTCGTGGCGGGCGCGGGTGACGTGCTGCGAGCCGCGGGCAGGCTCGTGTTCGGCCCGGACCGTGCCGCCGCGGCCATCGAGGGCTCGAAGGCACACGCCAGGACGCTCATGGACGACGCCGGCATCCCGAGCGCGCGCTGGGCGCGGTTCACCGACGCCGACCCCGCGATCGAATTCATGAACACCCTCGGCCCTCCTTACGTGATCAAGGCGGACGGGCTTGCCGCGGGCAAGGGCGTGGTCGTCACCGAGGATCGAGACGCCGCGGTCGCCGCGGTGCGCGAACGCGTGATCGAAGGCAAGTTCGGCGACGCCGGGCGCAGCATCGTCATCGAGGAGTTCCTCGACGGGCAAGAGGCTTCGCTCATCGCGTTCTCGGACGGCCGCGCGGTCGTCGCGTGCGAGCCGGCGCAGGACTACAAGCGCGTGTACGACGACGATGCCGGCCCGAACACGGGCGGGATGGGCTCGTACAGCCCCGTTCCCGCATGCCCGCCGGAGCTCGCGGACGAGATCGTCGCGACGGTGATCGAGCCGATGATCCGGGCTACGGCAGAGCGCGGCGCGCCGTTCGTCGGAGCTCTCTATGCAGGGCTTGCGTTGACGTCGCGGGGGCCGCGTGTGGTCGAGTTCAACGCGCGCTTCGGCGATCCCGAGACCCAGGCGTTGATCCCGCGGCTCGAGTCGGACCTGGGAGAGGTGTGTCTCGCCACCGCGTCCGGCGAGCTCGAGGGCATGAAGCTGCAGTGGTCGCGCATGGCGTGCGTCTCGGTCGTCCTCGCCTCCCGTGGCTACCCCAGCGCGCACGACACGGGTTACCCCATCAGCGGGCTCGACGACGCGGCCCGGATCGAAGGAGTGGAGATCTTCCATGCCGGCACCAAACGGTCCGGCAACGAGATCGTGACTGCGGGGGGCCGCGTGCTCGCGGTGAGCGCGTTGGGCGAGACGTACGGCACGGCTCGAGCGCGCGCCTACGATGCCGCGGAGCTGATCACGTTCGACAACAAGCACCTGCGCACCGACATTGCGGCGCGTGCGCAACGAGTAGAGGAGGCGACATGAGCGCGCTCGTTGGGATCGTCATGGGAAGCGACTCGGACATGCCGGTGATGGAGAAAGCCGGTACCGTCCTCGACCGGTTCGCAATCCCGTGGGAGATCGAGGTCATGTCCGCGCATCGCAAGCCGGCGCGCGTGACCGAGTACGCGGGCCAGGCCGACGGCCGCGGGCTCAAGGTGATCATCGCCGGAGCCGGGCTCGCCGCCCACCTTCCCGGAGTCGTCGCCGCGCACACCACGTTGCCGGTCATCGGCGTCCCGCTGTTCCAGGAGGGCCTCGCGGGCGCGGACGCGCTCTACTCGTGCGTTCAGATGCCCCCGGGCGTCCCGGTTGCGACGGTCGCGATCGGTGGCGCGAAGAACGCCGCCATCCTCGCCGCGCAGATCATCGGAACGGGTGACGAGAAGGTGCGCGAGCAGCTGCGGACGTTCAAGCAGGAGCTCGCCGAGGGCCTCAAGCCCTAGGCCTCGTTTAGGGCAGGTCGTATGCCCGCCACGACACGATCCAGAGCTTGTCGTGCTCGACGTCGAGCGCGCCGTGCTCGGCCAGTAACCACTCTCTGACCGCGGCCGCGCCTCTCCGCCGCGCGTCCTCGTTAGCGCTCCACGTAAAGGAGTACATGCCGCTCTCGATGCGGTCGATCAGCTCACCGTAGGTCAACCTTCGGTGATCGGTGATCTCCGGAAGCACGCGCGCGGTCGCTCCGAGAGACGCGAGAACCTCGTCGACCGGGCCGGCGTCGCGCGCACCGGGCCGCGGGTTGGAGATCCCGGCCTCGGTCACGAAGCGTTTCTCGATCTCCTGCCATACGCCCTGGTCCCATCCGCCGAGGTTGATCAGGAGTCGCCCGCCGGGCCTGACGACGCGCGCCAGCTCGTGCACGGCCGCCGGCCAGTCCGGGATGAGGTGCAGGACGTGGCACGCGATCCCCGCGTCGAACACGTCATCGCCAAAGGGAAGTCGCGTCGCGTCCCCCGCCACGGCCGGGACCGCGCTCGTCTTCGTGCGCAGCATCGCGAGCATCTTCTGAGAGAGATCGACACCCACGACGCCGAGCCCGCGCTCGACCAGTGGGAGCGCGATCCTCCCGGTGCCGACGCCGATCTCGAGCGCGAGCCGGTGGCCGGCGAGCTCCTTCGCGAGGAGGTCGGCCATCGCGCGGTTCGCATCGTCGGACAGGCTGCGCGTGCGGTCGTAGTACTCCGCCGCCCTGTCGAAGCTGATCGACTCCACGGAGCAACCCTAGGCGCGGCGCGATATCTGGGCCGCTACGACCGCCGCGAGGTCGTGACTCTCATTTCGTCAATGCGGCTCTACCCAGCCCACGTCGATCGTGTCGCCGCTATCGAAACCGCTGGTCACCCAGACGCGTGTGTCGAACCTCTCGGCGTAGGCCCGGCCGCACGCGCGCGCCACGGACGCGCCGTAGGCGAGACATAGCGGGTACTCCGCGTCGTTGCCCAGATCGGTCTTGCGGTAGGCGATCTCGTAGATCGCCGAGAGCACCTCCGACTGGAGGTAACCCCCCGGGGGCTCGTACGACAACTCCGTCGGCCAGTCCGGGTCCGCGGGATCGAATTCCGTTGCACCGCCGAAATAGACATCGGCCGTCGTGAGCCCGTCCCTCTTCGGGTTGAACAGCCCAAACCAAAGGGCCTGGACCTCTGGCGGCGGGGGCGCACCCTCCAGCGCCTGAACGAAACGCGCTACGACGGCGTCCACGTCGTGGCTGAAAGGAAGGTCTCGAAACTCGTCCCAGCGAGCGCTTATCAACTCCTCGCATTTGTCGATGACCCTGCCCATGAATGCGGCCGCGTCGACCTCTGCAAGAAGAGCGACGGTTGTCTCGTGTATCCGGTTCCACGTCTCCGCCGGGACGCGGCGCGCCGGTTTGGGTCGTGCCGGCGCCATCGCGGCGACCAGCTGGAAGGCAGGGTTGACGATCCCGGACCACAGGTGCCAGATCCCGTTGAAAGGTGACTCCTCCAGAGCCGTCGTGCGCTCCGTGCTGCGTATTCGATCAACCCAACCCATCGCCTTCGCGAGGTTTCGCAGCTCTAGTTGCGGGGGCATCGTGTCGCCCCGGCCGGGAAATCGATCGAGTCCTTGTTCGATTGTGGCGAGGGATTCTTCGATCCATTTATCGGGTGGGTCGTCCGAAGCGAATCCTATTTGCAATTGCTCGCCGACGGCTCGTCCCACCAGGGAGCCCAGCCACCACGCGACGTCGAGCCGAGCATCCTCATCACCGGCGATCCGGGCCGCCTCGTAGCGCTGACGAGCCTCCACCAACCACGGATGGTCGTCGGGACGCCCCGCCCACGAGCGTGGATGCAGCTCGGCCCTGTACCACTGCGCATCGAATGACATCGCGAAACGTCCCGCCCCCGTCACCCACCGGTCTCTATTCGCTGATTCTCCCGTCTGCGAAAACCTAGCGCTTGGCCTCCGCGCGCTCTCGATAGGATGGATCGGTGATCCCCCGCTACAGCCGTGAGGAGATGGCCTCCATCTTCTCCGAGCACGCGAAATTCTCCCGGTGGCTCGAGATCGAGATCCTCGCCGTCGAGGCGCGCGTGCGCCTGAACGAGGTCCCGGTCGAGGACCTGAGCGCCATCAAAGAGGGGGCCGCGTTCGACGTCGCGCGCATCGAGGAGATCGAGCGCGTCCGCCATCACGACGTCGTCGCGTTCATCGAGAACGTCAGGGAGAACGTCGGCGAGGCCGGGCGCCATCTCCACTACGGGATGACCTCTTCGGACGTCCTCGACACCGCCACCGCCGTGGCGCTGCGGGACGCGGGCGACCTCCTCGTCGAGGGCACCGGGCGGCTGACCGAGACGGTAAGGCGCAAGGCGCTCGAGCATCGCGACACGCTGATGGCCGGGCGCACGCACGGCGTCCACGCCGAGCCGACGACTTTCGGGCTCAAGCTGGCCGGATGGACCTTCGAGCTCGCGCGGGATCGCGACAGGCTCCGCACGGCGCGCGACCAGGTCGCGGTCGGAAAGCTGTCGGGCGCGGTCGGCTCCTATTCTCAGCTCCCCCCGGACGTCGAGGCGTACGTGTGCGACCGGCTGGGCCTCCGGGTCGAGGACTCGGCCACCCAGGTCGTCCCGCGCGACCGCCACGCCGAGCTGCTCGCCGCGATCGCGGTCACCGGGGCCTCCCTCGAGCGCTTCGCTCAGGAGATCAGACACCTCCAGAGAACCGAGGTCCGAGAGGTCCAGGAGCCGTTCGCGAAGGGCCAGAAGGGCTCGTCGGCCATGCCGCACAAGCGCAACCCCATCGTGTGCGAGCGGATCTGCGGCCTGGCCAGGCTCCTGCGCGCCTACGCGCAGACGGGCTTCGAGAACGTCGCGTTGTGGCACGAGCGTGACATCTCGCACTCTTCGGTCGAGCGCGTGACGCTCGCCGACGCGTGCGTGCTCCTCGATTACATGCTCGACAAGATGAGATGGGTCGTCGAGGGGCTCGAGGTCTTCCCAAAGCGCATGCTCGCGAACCTCGACGCGTCGCTCGGCCTGGTGCACTCGCAGTCGGTGCTGACGGCCCTCCTCACCAAGGGATCGTTGCAACGGGAGGACGCGTACGCGCTCGTCCAACGGAACGCGATGGCCGCATGGGACGAGGACCGGCCCCTCGCCGAGCTCCTGAAATCGGATTCGGACGTGACGGAGCACCTCGATCCGGACGAAATCGAGGCCTGCTTCGACCCCTCGCGTTATCTTCGAAACATCGACCAGATCTTCGAGCGATTGGAGGCGTTGTAGTGGCGACGACGGCAGGCGGAGACGGGAGCGGAGGGGCCACTCACGTCGGCTCCGGCAAGGTGCGCGAGCTGTTCGAGGTCGGAGATGACAGGTTGCTGCTCGTGGCGTCCGATCGGATCAGCGCCTACGACGTCGTGATGGACGAGCCCATCCCCGACAAGGGCAAGGTGCTCACGGGCCTCTCACACCATTGGTTCGAGGTCATGCGCGACATCCCCAACCACATGATCTCGGTGCGCGCGTCCGACCTGCCCGACGTCGGGATCGACGATCTGCCGGGCCGGGCGATGCTCTGCCGGCGCGCCGACCCGCTGCCGATCGAGTTCGTGGTCCGCGGCTATCTGTCGGGCTCCGGGTGGAAGGAGTACCAGGCGTCCCAGGCGGTGTGCGGGCACCAGCTTCCCGAGGGTTTGCAGGAGTCGGACCGTCTCCCGGAGCCGATCCTCACTCCCGCGACGAAGGCCGTCACGGGGCACGACGAGAACATCACCGAGAAGCAAGCGGCCGAGGTCGTGGGCGACGAGCACTACACGACCGCGCGTGACTACGCCCTGACGATCTACACGAAGGCCGCCGCCCTCGCGCTCGAGCGCGGCGTGATCATCGCGGACACGAAGTTCGAGTTCGGGCTCGTCGACGGGGAGGTCATCCTGATCGACGAGGTGCTGACCCCCGACTCGAGCCGCTTCTGGCCTCAGGACTCGTACGCGCCGGGCGGCGGGCAGCCGTCGTTCGACAAGCAGTACGTGAGGGACTGGCTCGACGAGCAGGGGTGGGACCACAGCCCGCCGCCTCCGAAGCTTCCCGACGAAGTAGTGAGCGCGACGCGCAACCGTTACGTCGAGGCATACGAGCGCGTCACCGGGGTGCCGTTCGAGACCTGGACGAAAGAAGTGACTGCTTGACCGACCTCTCCTCCACCGCGTCCGAGCGATCCGGCTCGACGCGGGCGGCGGCTCGTTCCGCGGCATCGGCACAGCTCGGCGGCACCCTCCGGTCGATCCTCGTATCGCCGGAGGACGGGTTCAGGGGCGCGTACGCGCTCGCCGACAACCGTCACCAGTCGGGTGTGCGGCTCCCCGAGGGCTCGGCACCGCTCGTCATGGGCGCGTGTGGTGGCGCGGCATTGATGATGCTGTGGCTGAAGCTCGGGGGTCTCTTGGGCCTGCGCGGCATCGCTCCCGCCGACTTCCGCTGGAGCTACGTCGTCGTCGCGGCACTGGGCGCGGCCGTGCTCGGAGCGCTCGCGCAGTGCGTATGGGGGCCTGTCGGCCGAATCGCCCTCGGCCGGCTCGGGGCTTCGACCACGGCGCCGCGTATGCGCCTCGCGTGGGGTGCGGCCGCGCTCCCACAAGTGTTTGCCCTCGTGATCCTCTTTCCGCTCGACGTGATGATCACCGGCCGACGACTCTTCACCGCCGAGCGAATCACCGACACGTTCCCCGCGATCTGGGGCGCGTTGTCGGTCGCGATCTCCGTGAGCCTCGCGGCGTGGTCCGCATACCTCTTCTTCCGCGGAGTGCAGACCGGTTCGGGCGCGTCCACGTCCAACGTCGCGATTGCGA
>DATBND010000389.1:0-4428 GCA_036554505.1 Actinomycetota bacterium
GCTCCTCCCGTCCGAGCGCGCACACGCTCCCCTACCTCTGCGCCGTCTTCGGAGGCTGCTACGCGCTGTTCCTGGTCGGGGCACGCACCGCCCTCGACCAGAACATCCCCTTCGACAACAGACTCCTGTCCCCATTGCTGATCCTCGCGATCGTCGGGTTGTGCGTCCTGACCGGCCGCGACGAGCGCTGGCCACGCACGCTTGCCGCGGCGGCGCTGGCCGTGCTCGCCCTCGCGTCCACGGTTCGCGGCACGGTGATCGCGTTCCGTTTCTCGGGCACCACCGTCGCCGCCTATTCGAGTGACGGATGGCGGGGGTCCGAGACGCTCGATCACGCGTTGAGGCTTCCCCGCTCGGTGCTCGTCATCACGAACGCCCCGGACCCGCTGTGGTTGTGGGGACGACGCCCCGCGCAGATCCTCCCGCCGCGCTCGAGCTTGTACAGCGGTGAGCCGAACGAGAGGTACTCCGAGCAGTTGCGTGATCTGCTGGCATCGACGCGCTGCAAGCGCGCGGTCCTGGTCTTCTTCTCGCAACCGACGCGCAAGCCGCCGCGGCGCGTGGACCCCGTGGTCGCCGGAGACCTCCGGGTCAGCGATCCCACGGAGCTCGAGGACGGCGTCGTCTTCGAGATCGACGAGCCGGCATGCCCCGGATAAAGAGAACCCCGGACGACAACCAGCGCGTCGCCCGGGGTTCGCCTACCAAACAGAAAAGACCGGTCGTCTAGCCCTTCAGCTTGGGTGGAAGCGTCAGCTTCACGCCGCGCGTCTTGAGCGCCTCGGCGTCGACCGAGAACGGGATGCGCGTCCCCATCGCCGTGGCCGGGCCACCCTTGATGAAGCGGTCACGGTCGATGCGAAGGAACGGCATGCGCACGCTTCCGCCGGTCACGGACACCTCGGACTTCGTGACGCCCGGCATGAACCACTCGTCGTCCGAGCCCGACAGGAGCAGCCCGATGCGATGGCCCTTCTCGAAGCGCCAGTCCTCCGGGTAGAGATCGAAGCTCACTCCCCCGGCGGCGCGTACGAGGAATGCCCCACGCGTGACGATCGTCGCCGTCCCTGCGGGGTCGATGTCGTAGAGCAACCCCACCAGATGGACGTTCGGCACCATCGTCTCGATCTCCGCGGTCACCCGGGTCAGGCCGGCGAGGTGCACGTCGTACGGCAGCTTCTGCGAGATCGACCACGCTCCGTTTCCTGCGGTGCTGCCGGTCGCAGTGTTGCCCTCGTCGTCTACGTAGGCACCCTCTTTGATGGCCATGGCGTACTTGCGCGCGTCGCGCGGGGGCCACGCCTTCTCCGTGCGCCACTTACCGTCGCCCTGCTGGATCTCGACGTTGGGGTCCTTCTTGATCTTCACGGACTTGTCGCCCTTGACGTAGTAGTCGATCCACCGCATCGCCTCGTCCAGGAACCCCTCGCGGCCCACGAGGTTGGCCTCGTTGCCACGCACGTGGTCGTACTGACCGAACCACGCGCGCTTGGGGCCGCGCAGCTTCGTCCACACGTCCATGAAGTTGTCGGGCTTGGTGTTCCTGTCGAGGAACCCGTGCGACCACATCACCGGGACCTTGCTCCCGGCCGCCCTCTTGATGAGCTCGCGCTCCTGCCAGTACGGAGCCTCGGGGTCGTCCATGAGGGCGCCGGCCTGGTTGGCCGCATAGCAGTCGGGGTTGGTCGCCGTGCCCTTCGTCGCGTTGATGTGCGAGTCGGGCGGAGCGTTGACGCTGTTGGGCGTGGTGTCGTACCCGCCGTAGAGGCCCGGCGTCGCGTACCAGCCCGAGTCGTAGTGCACGCCGTTCATGTAGAAGGTCCGGTAGCCCTGGATGATCGGCGACTGGATGATCGCGGCGGCAAGTCCCTTCGGCTTGTGCGCGAGCGCCATCACCTGGGTCCACGCGTCGTAGCTCTTGCCCCACATCGCGACCTTGCCGGTCGACCACGGCTGGCTCGCGGCCCACTCGATGGCGGCCTTCGCGTCCATCTGCTCGCCGGGCCCGCCGAGGTCGCCGCAGCCGTCGCTTCCGCCAAAGCCACGAAGATCGACCTGCACCCACGTGTAGCCGCGCTCCATGATCTTGGCCTCGGTGAAGAGCTCGGGGAAGCGGTTGACCGGGCCCTCCTCGGTCGGCGTGGGCTCGGGGAAGTTCGCCGCGCCCGTTCCGAAGTACGGGCCGATCGACAGGATGACGGGAGTCTTCGCCTTCTCACTCAGGTGCTCCGGCCGCAGGATGTCCGCGTGAAGCATCGTGCCGTCCTCGGACGGGAAGTACTCCTGCGTCCACTTGGCGCCCTCGGGAACCGGGTCGGCCGTCGCCGGCGGGGTGAGCGCCAGCGTCGTCAGCGCGACGAGCGCCGACGAGAGGAGCGCTCCGATCGATCTGCGGATACGGGTCGAGCTCATCAGTTCCTCCTGGGCCGCGGCTGAGTTGCCCTACTCAAGGTTGTCGCCCAGGTGTTCTCCGTGCTCGCCCGAATACCTGTCGCCTGGGGGGCGCCCTGCCTAGGCCGCGGGCGTCCGGCGGCTGGTCCCTCCGACGACCAGCCGGTGACCGGCGAAGACCAGGGCGCTGTTGACGAGAGGGTTGGCAAGCATGCCGCCAGACGCGAACGCGAAGCCCGACTGCGCGAAGCCCGCAAGGCCCGCCACGAGCAAGACGACCCCGGTGATCGAGGCGATCGCCGTCGGTGAAGGTCGCGCCCCCGAGGTGACATCGAGCTTGGGCCGCTCGAACCTCGCGAAGACCGCGACGAGCCCGGCGAGCACGACCGCGAGGATCGCGACCCACACCGGACGGAGCGCCCACCACTCCGCCGAGCCGCCGACCGGCTGCGGGAAGCCCAGCGGGAACAAGACGAGAACGGCAACGAGCAGCGCGGTGAGGTGCCAGAGAAAGATCGTCATGATCATCGAGTTGGCCGCGACGACCACCGTCCAGTTGCGCCGTCGCTCGAGCCATCGGGTGATCGCCGGGCGCAACGCCATCGCCGCGCTCACCAACCACACCGTGAGGACGATCAGGCAGATCGTGGGCGGCGAGTTGTTAGACGCGCGCTCGGTCTCCATGCCGACCATGCTCGGCGAGTAGATGCCGCTCGCCGTGAGGATCGCTAGGACGCTCAGGGCGCCGGCCCCCATCGCCGCGAGCGCGCGCCGCGACAGTCGCGTCAGTGACCCGTCGGCGTAGAAGAACCCGAGCTGGTGAGCGAAGAGCCACACGAACGCAAAGTTGAGGTAGCCGACGATCGTGAGCCCGCCGGCTATCCGAACGACGTCCACGACGACGACGGCCGCCGCCAGGGTCGCGAGCACGCGCGCTCCATGACGGTGGTGAAGGCGAAGCATCGCGGGACTGAGCGCGACGACCAACAGGTAGACGGCAAGGAACCAGAGCGGCTTGGCGAGCAACTCCGTGGCCCGCGCCATCGCGCCCGAGGAGCTCGGCGAGATGGCGTGCACGACAACGGCGACCGCCGTCCACGCCCCAGCGAACACGAGCGTCGGACGCATGAGCCGTTCGCAACGAGACCGGAGGAAGCCGCCCACCCCGATCCCCCGGGTCTCGGCGCTCTTCCAACCGACGCTGTTGGAGAAACCGCCGACGAAGAAGAACAACGGCATGACTTGGAGGAACCACGTCGCGAGCCAGAGGCCGGGAACCACGTCGAGCGCGTTCGCGCCGTCGAGCCTTTCGCCGTCGAGGTACACGATCGCCATCAACCAGTGGCCGAGCACCACGACGAGGATGCTGAATGCGCGCAGCAAGTCGACATAGCGGTCGCGCGACACGGGAGTCGCCGCGGCGAGCCTCGTCAGTTGCGATTCCGTCTTCATGGAGCCCTCCTGATAGCCGTCATCGAGTTCTGGCTTACAGGGTCGGCCGCGAGCGCCGCGCTGAGTAGTGGAGGACTGGCTCCTCGTGCCCGGAACCTCGCCCAGATCCTCTGGGTACTTCCGGAACACGCCCGCTGCGTGGTTCGGGCGCGTCGCGCCTAGGTCGTGTCCGGCGGGCAGCCGGAGGGGCGGCGTGTGCGAGGCGGGTCGGGGAAGCCCCCGAAGCCCACCACGATCTTGCACGGGTCCCACGGGTCGCGGCCGCGCCCGGCCTCGATGAGCTCGACCGTCGTACCCTCGACCTTCATGAAGGTGTAGCCGACGTTGTCGCGGTCGTTGGTCTCGAGGATGCCGTCGACGGGGTCGGCCCACATGCGCACCACGTAGTACCCGTCGCCGTTGACGCCGAAGTCGATGTAGTTGCCCGGCCGGTCCCATTCGTAGATGTCCGCCCACCCGGGGCGCAGGCCGAACCCCCTCAACGTGAGCGTCGGATAGAAGTGGTCCCAGTCGCGCAGCAGCTCGTTGCGATGTGCGAATCCCTTCGATCGCTTTTCCGTCACGGCCTCGAGCCCACCCTTGTCG
>DATBND010000406.1:0-2466 GCA_036554505.1 Actinomycetota bacterium
CAGCCGCGTCGCCTCGCGGCGACGACGGCCGACGAGATCCCAGGGGCGTGGTCACCCGACGGCGCCCGCATCGTCTACAGCAGTGACGAACAGGGCAGCCACGACCTCTACACGATGGCGTCCGACGGCTCGGACATGCAACCACTGAGGGCCGGTACTGAGGAGAACGAGATCACGCCCGACTGGTGGGACGAGCCCGAGACGGTCGAACCGACCGAGCCCGACTGCGTCACCCAGCCGGACGGGCCGGGTCCCTTGCCTTCGCTCACGCCGCTCTCCTGACGGACACGGTCATGTCTTCGGCGCGTCGGCCGACGGACGAGGCCGGCCTACGTCTATCGCCGCCGCGAGATGGTCGGCGCCGTCTTGCTCGAGCTCGTGCTTGGCGATCTTCTCCGACGGCGTGTGGGGGAGCGTCGCGCGGAATTCCCAATAGCGCGGCACTTTGAAGCGCGCCAAACGTTCGCCGACATAGCCCGCAAGGCTCTCGGCCGAGATGGTCACGCCGGGATGCGTCACCACGTATGCCTTTATCTCTTCGCCTATGTCCTCGTCTGCCACCGGGACGACCGCACACTCGAGCACCTCGGGATGAGTCGAGAGACACGTTTCGATCTCGGCCGGAGCGATGTTCTCTCCGCCGCGCCGGATCATCTCCTTGCGCCGGCCGCGGAAGTAGACGTAGCCGTCGGCGTCCTTTACGACGAGATCGCCGGTGTGCGCCCACCCGTTTCGAAAGAACTCCGCGGTCGCCTCCGGACTGCCGTGGTAGCTCTCCATGAACCCGAGCCCCCGCAGCACGAGCTCGCCGACCTCTCCGGGCGGAAGCTCGCGATCGTGCTCGTCGACGACGATCGCCTCGTTGTGCCATAGAGCTGTGCCGAGGCAGCCCGCCCCCACGAAGCGGTCGTGGTCCTCCGGGGCGACGGCGAGGTTGATGCCGGTCTCGGTCATCCCGAACGCCTCCGACCAGCGCGCGCCCCAGCGTTGTTCGATCTCGGCATGTCGTTGCGCGGGGATGGCCGAGCAGAAAACGCGCGACAAGGAATGCTCACGGTCGTGCGGTGCCGGGGGCTGCTTGAGGAGCAACGTAGGCATCACGCCGAGGCAATAGAAGACGGTTACGCCGAAGCGCGCGACGTCGCGCATGAACGTGCTGGGATGAAACGCGTCGAGGAGGACCAGGTGGGCCCCCGCCCGCAGCGCGGCGATTACGTTCCATTGCGGATCGATGTAGGAGAACGGCTGCGAGGTGAGGATCGTGTCGTCCGCGGTGATCTTCATGATCTCCACGGACGCGGCCCCCATGCGTTGCCAGTAACGATGCGTCAAGAGGCATCCCTTCGGGAAGCCGGTCGTGCCCGACGTGTACTGGATGTTGGCGAGCGATCCCGCGTGCAGGCCGGCCGGGGCGGGGACGCCGTCGACGTCGCCTAGTGGGTCGCTTCCGCCCGCCACGAAAATCGTCCGGACGGTTGCGCTCGCGGCGCGGCGCGCGACATCCTCGGTCGATTCGTCGACGATGAGCGCCACTGCGCCACTGTCCTCGATGAGATAGCGGGCGTCGCTCTCGCCGAGACGTTTGTTCATCGGCACGGCGACCGCGCCGGCGGTCACCACCCCGAGCCACGCCACCGGATAGAACAGTGAGTTCTCGAGCATGAGCCCGACGCGCTCGCCCGGCTCGATCCCGAGGTGGTAGAGGTGGCCCCGGAAGCGCGCGACATCCTGCTGCAGCCGGGTGAACGACATCGTGGTCCCGTCCCCGAACGTCATGAACGTCGCGTCGGCGCGCGCGCCGGCCTGACGTTCGATCAACGAGAGCAGGTCTTCGTGCCGCGGATCGGGAACCGTCATCCGGCCGAACGTCGCTCTTTCTGCTGCGCGATGAACCTCTTGATGCCCTCGGCGGCGGTCCCGGCGTCCCATGCCCTGCGCCCGACCTCGTTCTCGCGCGCGATCGCGGCCTCGACCTCGTCGATCGGGGGCCGGAGCATCTCGAGGTGGTAACGCGTGGCCAGTCCACGCTCGATCCAGCGTCCGGCCAGCTCGACCGCTGCGGGAAGCACCTCGTTTCGAGATCCGACGAAGTAGTCGAGGAGGCCGAGGTCGCGCGCCTCGTCGCCGGAGATGCGCCGTCCCTCGAGCACCAGCGGAAGAGCGCGGCTCCCGATCAGGCGCGGCAACAGGTACGTCGACGCGTTCGAGATCGTCAGCCCGACGTTGTTCTCGGGGAAGAGATAGTCGCTGCCCGAGTAGCCGACGCGCGCGTCGCACGCAAGCGTCAGCTCGGCCGCGCCGCCGACCGCGATGCCGTTCAACGCCGCGATCACGGGAACGCTCGCCGCGAGCACCGCCCGTGTGAGCTCCTGGAAGCTCGCAAGTAGCTCCTCGAAGTCGGCCTTCGTCAGCGACTCGGTCGCGGGCAGGTCGTCGCCGGCGGAGAAGGCGCGGCCGGCCCCCGTC
>DATBND010000145.1:0-8578 GCA_036554505.1 Actinomycetota bacterium
CACAGCAACTCGTACGAGGGCCTGTCGAAGACCTTCGAGTTCGACGAGACGGGAGAGATCGGCACCGTGTCGATCTACGCCTACCAGGTCGAGGGTGACGGCTTCAAGCAGCTCGGCCTCATTAGCGATCTCGTCGGGCAGTAAGCACAGCACAGACGTAAGTCGCAAAGATGGGAGGGGCCGGCGAGCCCCTCCCATCTTTTTTGCGGATTGACTACACTCTCGCCACCTTGACCGACTGCGGGGGGAATGGGTGAGCTGTAACACGGGGGCTTTCGGTGACCTCCTTGTCACCGGCGTGATCCTGGGCAGCATCTATGCCTTGATTGCGCTCGGTTACACGATGGTCTACGGGGTCCTGAAGCTCATCAACTTCGCGCACGACGCGATCTTCATGATCGGCGCCGCGTCGGCCTTCTACATCCTGGGCGAGGGACTGAACCTCACGACCGCCGAGAGCGGCATCATCCTGCTGGCGATCCTCGGTTTCGGGCTCATCGCATCGGGTGTGTCGTCCGCGGGAGCGGCCGTGCTTCTCGAGCGTCTCGCCTACCGCCCGTTGCGCAAACGAGGTGCGGCGCGCCTCGCGTTCTTGATCTCCGCGGTCGGCGCGTCCTTCTTCATGACCTACCTCTTTCAGCAGGAGTTCCTGCTCGGGACGCGTGAGCACCCGTTCCCGCAATTCATGGAGACCCAGAAGGCCATCACGATCCTCGGGTCGCAGGTGAACAACCGCCGGGTGCTCGCCGTGCTTGCGGTGATCGTGCTCTTCATCTTCCTGGACTTCTTCGTTCGCAAGACCCGGACCGGACGAAGCATCCGCGCGGTGGCGCAAGACATCGACGCGTCTCGGCTCATGGGCGTGAACGTCGACCGCGTCATCGTCACGACGTTCTTCGTCGGCGGGTTCTTCGGCGGCATCGCGGGATTCCTGTATGGCCTGGTCTTCTCCAAGGTGGCGTGGAACCTCGGGTTCATCCCGGGAATCAAGGCGTTCACCGCCGCCGTCCTGGGAGGCATCGGGAACATCAGGGGCGCGCTCTTCGGCGGGCTCGCGCTCGGATTGATCGAGAACCTGAGCACCCTGTGCATCGGTACTCAGTGGAAGAACCCGATCGCGTTCGGCATCCTCGTGGCCGTCCTCGTCTTCCGCCCGACCGGCATCCTCGGAGAAGGGCTCAGCAAATGAGCGCATCCCCCGGCGAGACGGCAAAGGCGATCCCCGAGCCTACGCACGCGTCTCACGTCGAGGACTACCTGCCGGGGCTCGCCCGGGCGCTCCCCGAGCCTGCGGTGCGCGCTCTGAACCAGGTCTTTGCTTTCTGGGCGCGGCTCGGGTTCACCCGGCTCATAATCGTCGGGGTCCTCCTGGCCTCCATGGCCTTCCTGAGCGGACCTCCGAAGGACGAAGTACTCGTCCGAACAGGGTTCTTCATGCTGGCTGCGCTCGGCCTGAACGTTGTCGTCGGGCTCGCCGGGCTACTGGACCTCGGATACATCGCCTTCATGATGATCGGGGCCTACACGACCGCTCTCCTCACGGAGTCGACGGCAACGATCCATCCGTTCATCGCGGGGCCGTGGATCGCTCTGCCCTTCGCGGTCCTGGCGGCAATGACCGCCGGCATCATCCTCGGCATCCCTACGCTGCGACTACGAGGCGATTACCTGGCGATCGTCACGCTCGGGTTCCACGAGATCCTGCTCCAGGTCGCAAAGAACCTCGAGTTCGTCAACTTCTCTCGAGGGATGGTGAACATCCCACACCCGGACTTCACGCTGTCGCGCGGGACCCTGACCCTTGTCGCCCTCGTTCTGTTCGCGATCGCGGCGTGGCTGGCCAGGCTCGTCCTGCGGCGCGACAGCGAACGCACGTCAGATCTCATCCTCGGTTTGTTGCCGGCAGGGTTCACCGCGGCCTTTGGCATCTTCTTGCTCATCAAGGGCGAGATCTCCCAGGAGTTCAACGTGCTCCGGCCGCAGGACTACTGGTTCATCACCGTGGTCTTCATCGTCATCGCGCTGTTCGTCATCCAGCGCCTCAAGGATTCGCGCATCGGGCGGGCGTGGGAGGCGATCCGAGAGGACGAAGTCGCCGCCGCGGCGATGGGCATCCCGGTGGTGCGCATGAAGCTCTACGCGTTCGCGATCGGGGCTTCGACCTCAGGCCTGTCCGGCTGGCTGCTGGCCGTCAAGGTCGGGTTCATCAACCCGAACACGTTCCCCTTGCTGTTGTCGATCCTGACACTGTGCGCGGTCGTGCTGGGCGGTGTTGGCAGCTCGTTGGGCGCGCTCGTGGGCGCGGCGGTTGTGTTCGGAGTGCCGGAGCTACTCCGCGACCTCGGATTCGAGACGGTGCTTGGATTCGACGTCGAGACCGGTCGTATCGCGATCTTTGGCGTGCTGCTGATCATTACGATGATCTTCCGTCCGGGCGGTTTGATCTCTTCGACTCGCCGGCGAGCAGAGCTCGCGGCGGGCGCGGCCGACGCGGACGAGACCGCGGCAGAGCTTCGGGAGCATTAGATGGCAAAGATGCTGAACGCCGAGAACGTCACCCAGCAGTTCGGTGGTCTGAAGGCACTCTCCAACGTCACGTTGCACATCGACGAGGGCGAGATCTTCGGGCTGATAGGCCCCAACGGAGCGGGGAAGACCACGTTCTTCAACGCGATCACGGGGATCTTCCCACCTACCGAAGGCAACATCGAGCTGGGCGGGCAGTCGATGGTCGGACGTCGTCCCGACGAGATCACCGCCGCGGGGGTCTGCCGCACCTTCCAACAGATCAGGCTCTTTCCGAACATGTCGGTGTTCGAGAACGTAATGATCGGCGTCGACGCACGTGGGAAGACGGGGGTGCTGGCCGCGATCTTCCACACCCCCGGTAATCGCAGGGAGCAGGAGGACGCCGAGAAGAAAGCGATGGAGCTGCTCACGTTCTGCGGGATCGATCGCTTCGCAAACGAGCTCGCGCGCAACCTCTCGTACGGTGACCAACGCCGCCTCGAGATAGCGCGCGCCCTCGGAACCGGTCCGAAGCTGCTTCTTCTCGATGAGCCCGCGGCCGGCATGAACCCTGCCGAGAAGAACGGTCTGCGAGACCTCATTCGGAAGATCCGGGACCAGGGCGTCACGATCCTGCTCATCGAGCACGACATGAAGGTGGTCATGGGGTTGTCCGACCGTGTCGCGGTGCTCGACCACGGCGAGAAGATCGCCGAGGGCGTCCCCGAGGAAGTGCAGAAGAATCCCCGTGTCGTCGAGGCCTACCTCGGGGCGGGCGCCGGTGGCGACGCCGGGACGCCGCAGGAGATCGAGTCCGGGGAGTCGGAGGTCGTCACCCCCGAGGACACGGCGGCGAAGTCGTCGGCCAAGAAGACCTCCGCCAAGAAGACCACGTCTCGCAAGACCACTCGCAAGCGGACGGAGGGAGAGTGATGGCCGACGCCAAGGCCCCCCTGCTCGAGCTTCGAGGCATGCAGGTCCGTTACGGCGTCATCGAGGCGGTCAAGGGGATCAACTTGACGGTCAACGAGGGCGAGATCGTGACGCTCATCGGGGGCAACGGTGCCGGCAAGACGACGACGCTGCGTGCGATCTCGATGGTGCACGGCCCCTCGAACGGCGAGATCCTCTTCAACGGCGAGAACATCGCCGACCTTCCGAGCCACGAGGTGGTCAAGCGCGGCATCATCCACGTCCCCGAGGGCCGCCATATCTTCTCGAGCATGAGCGTCGAGGAGAACCTCGAGATGGGGGCGTTCGAGCGACGCGCCACGCGCGCGGAGATGAGCTCCGACGCCGAGCACATCTTCGAGCTCTTCCCCGTTCTCAAGGAGCGGCGCCGCCAAGCCGGTGGCACGCTCTCGGGTGGCGAGCAACAGATGCTCGCGATCGGCCGGGCACTCATGGCCAAGCCGAAGCTCCTCATGCTGGACGAGCCTTCGATGGGGCTCGCCCCGCAGGTGGTAGAGCGTGTGTTCCAGGTCGTCGAGGAGATCAACTCGCAGGGCACTCCGGTGCTACTGATCGAGCAAAACGCACAGATGGCACTTCAGGCGGCGGACAGGGGCTACGTCATCGAGACCGGCGAGATCGTCCTCGAAGACGAGGCCTCGAAGTTGTTGGGCAACGACCAGGTACGGAAGGCGTACCTCGGCGAGGAGTAGGAGGCTGTAGCGATGCGTAAGAGACAGACCACCCGAGTTGCAGCGTTGCTTTGTGTCGGCTTGCTGACGCTGGCCGCATGTGGCGACGACGGCGGTGACGGCGACGGTGGCGACGCGGCCGCTCCGATCACCGGGGTCGACTCCCTTCCCGACGGCGCGCGGGTCGCGGTCCAGGCGTCCACGACCGGCGCGTTCTATGCCGAGGAGAACCTCACCAACGTCGAGCTCGTCAAGTTCCCTAAGGCGCCGGCGATGTATCAGGCGTTGGAGGCGGGCCAGGTCGTCGCGGTCTTCAACGACCTCCCGGTCTCTCTCGAGGCGATCAAGGGCAAGCCCGATCTGCAGGTCGTCGAGCAGGTCGAGACCGGCGAGGAGTACGCGATCGCGGTCAACAAGGAGAACACGGCTTTGCTCGAGGCGGTCAACGGCGCCCTCGAGGAGCTCTTCGCCGACGGCACCTACACCGAGATCTACGAGAAGTACTTCCCGGAGCAGGAGCTGCCGAGCTACGCGACGGAAGGTGGCGGCGGCGCCGGTGGGGGAGCCGCTGCCGGAGGCGACTACACGCTCGTCGAGCCCGGCCACCTGACCGTCGGGTCGGACATCCCGTACGCTCCGTTCGAGTTCGAGGAGGGCGGGGAGCTCACCGGGTTCGACGTCGAGCTGGTCAGGGCGATCTCCGAGAAGCTCGGTCTCGAGAACACCGACGACGACTGGCTCAGCGTGAACTTCGACACGATCTTCACGCAGTTGCAGAACACGCAGAAGTTCGACATCGTGGTCGCGGCGGTCACGGGTTACGCTCCCGACGGCTCCCCCGCGGCCGAGACGGTCGCCGAGCGGAAGACCCACGTCGACTTCACGATCCCGTACTACCCCTCGCTTCAGTCACTGACCATCGACACCTCGCAGAGCGGATAAGCACTCCGAAGACGAGCCTGTAGCAACGATGGCGACCGTCCAGGCCGACAAGCCCATCAGGGACTTCGCGTGGGTCCGGCGCGAGAGCAGGCCGGTGGCCCTCGTCGCGCTCGCGCTCGGGACGGTTGCGCTCCTGTCGGTAACGCTCGGTGTCGTCCTCGTCCTGCTCGCGCACGGGTTTACTCCGGTCGAGGACTTCGTCGGCGGCTTCAAGTCGAGCGAGATGACCGGGGTCGGGATCGTAGGGGTTGCGCTCGGGCTCGCCGCGTGCGCGGTTGGCTGGGGCTCGTACCGAAAGATGCCGACAAAGGTAAGTCGCGAGGAGGCCGTCGCGGGAGCCGTCCTGGGCGCGCAGGCGATTGCGCTCGGCGCCCTGCTCCTCGTGTTCAGCGGCGGCGACGTCCAGAAATTCGCCGTCAACTACTTTGACTTCGGCCCGGTCAACGAGCAGCTCGGCGCGTTCTGGAACGGCGCCAAGAACACGGTGTTCCTCGCACTCACGAGTGAGCTATTCGGGATCGTCCTAGGGCTGACGCTTGCGGTCTTTGCGATCTCGAAACGTGCCGTCGTCCGCGCCCCCGCGCGCGCCTACATCAACTTCTTCCGCGGTACGCCGCTGCTCTGGCAGATCTCCTTCATCGGCATCGCCCTGCCGCTCGGCCTCAGCCTCAACATCTCGACGTACACCGCGGGGATCATCGCTCTCAGCCTCAACATGGCCGCGTACTCGGCGGAAGTGTTCCGAGCCGGCATCCAGTCGATCGATCGCAGCCAGCTCGACGCCGCGCGCGGGCTGGGCATGTCGTACATGCAGGCCATGCGCTACGCAGTGGTCCCACAGGCCGTGCGGCGGGTGATCCCGCCACTGCTCAACGAGTTCGTGATCCTGGTGAAGGACACGTCGCTGGTCGTGTTTCTCGGACTTGCGACCGACGAGCGCGACTTGATGTCCGTCGGCAGCCAGGGCTACGGGAACACGTTCAACGCGACGTTCTTCATCTACACGGCCCTGGGCTACCTCGCGATCTGCCTGCCCGCGATCAGGCTGGTGAACGTCGTCGAGCGTCGTATGCGTAGTGGGCTGGTGGGCGTCGGCGCATGACGATCTCGAACGGGGCGGGCGCGGCTGCCGACCATCTGGTACGTCTCGAGGGCGTTCACAAGTGGTTCGGCGACCTCCACGTCCTGAAGGACATAGACCTCGAGATCGAGCGGGGACAGGTCGTCGTCGTCATCGGGCCGTCCGGCGGTGGGAAGTCGACGCTGCTGCGAACGATCAATCTCCTCGAAGAGCCCACCGAGGGCAAGGTGTACTTCGACGGCGAGGAGATCACCGACGTCCGGGCCGACCTGAACGAGGTCCGCACCCATATCGGCATCGTCTTCCAGTCTTTCAACCTCTTCCCTCACAAGACGGCCAAGGGAAACATCATGATCGCCCTTCGCAAGGTGCTGAAGCTGAACGACGAGGAAGCGGAGGAACGCGCGATACAGGAGCTGAAGCACGTCGGCCTGGAGCACAAGGCCGACGCTTATCCGCAGCAGCTCTCCGGGGGACAGCAACAGCGCGTTGCCATTGCGCGCGCTCTCGCGATGCGACCGAAGATGATGTTGTTCGACGAGGTCACGTCGGCGCTGGACCCCGAGCTCGTCAAAGAGGTACTCGACACGATGCGCCGGCTTGCGGACGAGGGCATGACGATGGTCATCGTCACCCACGAGATGGGCTTTGCACGTGAGGTGGGGTCGAGGCTGCTGTTCATGGAGGACGGGCGCGTCGCGGTCGACGGGGCCCCCAGGCAGCTGTTCTCGGATCCGGACGCCGTGGGCGACCCACGCTGGAAGGAATTCCTCTCGCACGTGCTCTAGGCGAGGGTTCCCGGCGACCCGGGGGCTCCCCAGCGTCCGGCCCCGTTACGATCCACGCATGCCGGACATCGCAACGCTGGAGCGCGTCGAGAGCGCCGAGCTCCCCGAGCTCGCACGCATCGACATCGACGACGTCCTGTCGACGATCGACCAGGGCACGCCGGACTACCGCGCGCTTTATTACCGGTGGGAGCGACAGCAGTGGTCGGCGGGCACGATCGACTTCTCAGAGGACCGCCGACAGTGGTCGGAGGAGTTCTCGCCCGAGCAAAAGCGGTCGTTTCTCTGGGGCCTCTCGTCGTTCTACGTCGGCGAGGAACAGGTCACGCACACGCTTGTGCCCTTCGTCGATGCCGCCCCCACCGAGGAGCAGCAGGTCTTCTTGACCACGCAGCTCGCGGACGAGGCGCGCCACACGGTGTTCTTCGACCGCTTCTACTCCGAGGCGCTCGACGAGCAGGGAACCGACATGAAGTCGCGCCTCGAGCACCAGACCGGCCGCCTCAACGACGGCTTCCGCACTTTATTGCTGGAGATGTTGCCGGCGGCCGCCGAGGCGATCAGGCGCCAGCCGGACGACCTCGACGCGCTCGTCGAGGGCATCGTGCTGTACCACATCGTCATCGAAGCGACGCTGGCGCTGACGGGCCAGCGCTTCCTGCTGGACTACGCGCGCCGAAACGAGCTCTTGCCCGGCTTCCGCCAGGGCTTCACCGCGGTCGCTCGCGACGAGTCGCGTCACGTGTCGTTCGGGGTGAAGTTCCTGAAGGAGACGGTGCAGTCGGACCGGCGTTACGCGGACGTGATCGGAGCAGCCATGGCGCGGATCCTTCCCGTGTCCCTGACCGTCATCGATCCGCCCGGCGGCGACATGAGCTACTTCGACCCCCTTCCCTACGGACCGAGCGAGCTGACGTCGTTCGCGCTGGCCTCGCTCACGAAACGGCTGCGAGTGATCGGCGTCGAGCTCCCCGCGTGACGCGCGTCGCCCTCGCCGCCATCAGTGCGGAGGTCGTCGAGTGCCGCGCCTGCCCACGGCTCGTTGCCTGGCGCGAGGAGGTCGCGACGACCAAGCGTGCCGCGTTCGCGAACGAGACCTACTGGGGCCGCCCGATTCCGTCCTTCGGCGATCCCGATGCACGCCTGCTGGTCGTGGGGCTCGCCCCGGCGGCTCACGGCGGCAACCGGACGGGCCGTGTGTTCACGGGCGATCGCTCCGGCGACTGGCTCTTCGCGTCGATGTACAGGACGGGATGGGCCAACCAGCCGCACTCGGAATCGACGGACGACGGCCTGCGGTTGCAAGGTGCGTTCATCGCCGCGGTGGTGCGGTGCGCACCTCCGGCGAACAAGCCGACGACGATCGAGCGCGATCGGTGCATCGGCTACCTCGTGCGCGAGATCGAGGCGCTCCCCACTGTGCGGGCCGTCGTCGCGCTGGGAGGGTTTGCGTGGGACGGCGTGCTGCGGGCGGTACGCGCGCTGGGCGACCCCGCGATCCGGCCGAAGCCGAGGTTCGGACATGGCGCCGAAGCCGACCTCGGACGCTTCACGATGATCGGCACCTATCACCCGAGCCAGCAGAACACGTTCACCGGCAAGCTCACCGAGCCGAT
>DATBND010000149.1:0-1532 GCA_036554505.1 Actinomycetota bacterium
TCCAGTATTCCGATTCGTGGTGCTGCACGATCATCATCGGGATGTCGTTGAGCTCGACCGAATAGGGGAGCGTCACCAGGGGCCCCTTGGCGGTGCCGATCACCGTTGGCTCGTCGTCGTACACCCAGTCGCCGATGTATCTCACGCCGGCCTCGGCCAGTAACTCCGGCGTGTCGTAGGTCTGCGTCAGGCCCGGGCCAAGCCAGCCGACCGGGCGCTTGCCCGTGAAGCGCTCGAGACCGTCCATCGAGCGCTGGATCATCCCTCTCTGGTCCTCGACCTTATGGATGGGCATCTGCTCGTAGGCGTGGCCCATGAATTCCCAGCCGGCGTCGCGCGCCTCCGCCGCGACCCGTTCGTAGTCCTCGCACACCCGCGCATTGATCGAGAGCGTCGGCCGGATGCCAAGGCGCCGGTAGAGATCGAAGAACCGCCACACCCCGACCCTCATGCCGTATTCGTGCCAGCTCCAGTTCGGCACGTCGGGGAGCAGCACCTGACCGGTCGGGGCCGGGATCACCTGGCGTGCCATGGGACGCGAGATGTCCCAGACCTCCAGGTTGACGATGGTCCAGACGACGATGCGTGCGTCTTGGGGGAGCGTCAGCTTCGGACGATCGACGATCGCCGAATAGGCGACGCGGTCCCTTGGTAAGGTCGGATCTGCCATCCCTGTCTCTCTCGATTGCGGCGTCTAGGCGTTCGCTGCCGTCCACGAAAGCGCGAGCTCGAGCGCTTCAGCAGAACTCGCCACGAACCCGAACGCCGTCCGGACGCACATGAGAGCGGCGTCGTGATGGGCGCGCGAGTCCAGGGTGTTCACGCAGTCCTCGATGACGATGACGGCGTAGTCGCGCACATTCGCCGCGCACGCGGTCGCCAGCACGCAGCTGTTCGTGTTGATCCCTGTGATCAGGACGGTGTCGATGCCGTGCGTGCGAAGCGTGGTGTCGAGGTCGGTGCCCTGAAAGCAATCGTAGCGCTTCTTGGTTTCGACGACGAAGTCGGTGGGATGCTGGAGCCCGGGCATGATGGTGCAGCCCGGCGAGCCCGCGAGATTATGACGAAGCACGTTCTTCCGCGTCGCGTTCGGATCCTCGGCCCGCGTGCGCCAGAACGGGTTCGCGCGGATTTCCTGGACGTCCCGGTACGTGGTGACGCAATGGACGACCGGGATGCCGAGGGGCCGTGCCGAATCGAGCAGCCGTCGGTTGTTGTCGACGAGCAGCGCCGCGATCTCAGGCGACGCCGGCATCGTCGCAACCGCTGGATCGAGATGCCCGCGATGGAGGTCGATTGTGACGATAGCGGCCCGCGGGCGCTCGATGCCGATCCTCAAGGTTCCCCAACCCGTCCTTCGCGCCCGTTTGCGGAGTGCTCTGAAAGCGTAGCAGCCGCTATGGGCTTTGCAAATGCATGCTGCAGCGTGCAGCGGGGAGCCTCGGCCAGCTGCACGTGGGCTTCCTTTAGCGGGGGCGCCGGTTGCGTCTTCCCCGGCCGATGGGTGATCCTCCAAGAGGCATTGCTCAGCC
>DATBND010000161.1:0-9694 GCA_036554505.1 Actinomycetota bacterium
CCCCCCCGGGTTTCCCTTTTTTTCCAGAACCGCCTATATTTTTCGGGCGGAACGACGGTACGGGGCTCTTCGACGGCGGGGGTGGCGGATGGACACAGGGCGTTTTAATCGCACCACGGCTTATGCCGTTATCTCATCAATGTCGTTGAGCATTGCCGTGGTGGCTTCAATCGGCCTCGGGACCTCGGCTGCCCAGGCGGTCCAAATGCCGCGAAGTCAAAAGATTGCGCTTGTGCCGGATGCGGACGGTCGATTTCAATTTGGGGGAGTTCTTCCGACGTCGGGTTTTCCGGGAGGGTACTCACCCTCTTTTACGAACGTGAGCCCCGAGTCCATTCGCGATGAGGCGCAAGACCCCCTTACCGCCGGATACGACACGGTCGTCTTGAACGGAATCTGCGACATCGCCGACTTCCTCGGCAACTCACAGTTCAAGACTCGTGTTGAGGGGTTTGTATCCAGAGGCGGGAAGTTGATCATTTGGGACTCCGAATGCGAGAACACCGACTACAGCAACTTCGTCCTACCCTTTTTGACGAACAACCCCGGCGCGGCCGGGGCTCAGGGGACGTTGAGCGACGTCGAAGAGAACACGCTTTCCAGCATTGATTCGCGTTCACCTTCCTATGTCGACGTGGATGCCGTAGCGACGGAGACCGACGCGGTCGGAGACGCCAATGTCTTCGAGACGTCCGACTCAGCGTGGTTCTTCGACCTTCGGGCGACGAACATCAACGGCGTCAATGGCCCGGCGCAAGCCTACGCCAACCACAGGAGAGGCCTCATCATCTACAGCGGCTTGGATAAAGACTTCATGGACGAGTCGAGCGGCTTTGATCCAAGCTCAGGCAGCGGCGCGACCCATCTGAATCGCATTTGGATGCTTGAGCTATTGCAACCTTGGAACCCTGATGGACTGCCTCATGGAACGCCCGTGGTCGGCGCGACTCAGCGCTTCATCCAATTCAACATGTGCGGCAGCGAAGGTAACGCCAAGAAGGAGAAGCGCAATCCGAAGTGTCATCTTGACGCTGTAGCAGATGCGGTCTCTCGGAGTATTCGCGACTTTCAACCGACCGTAGTCACGCTCAATGAAGCGTGCCAGAGCCAGGTCGAGCAGATCGAGGCCACGCTGACCAGCGAGGAGTCGTTATCCGAGGATGACAAAGGTCCCTGGCGCATGGAGGCTGAATTCGCGGCGACCAGGACGAAGGGCAATAGATGCCCGGGCCGGCAGTTCGGGAATGCCGTCTTGGTCCGTGGGCCTTTGATCAAGGACCCGAACTCGCCTTACCTCTTGCCCAATCGAAAGGGGGAGCAGGAGTCACGAAACATGGTGTGCGTCGTGACGTCGTCCCAGGACATTCCGATTCGTGCCTGTTCTACTCATCTCGTGAACAAGGATGGGAAAGGCCATAAGAAGCAGGCCGGCAAGAAGTGCAAAGACGATAAAGAGGAGTGCGACTGCCAGGAAAGCAAGAGGAACTGCAACCGGGACCAGCTTTTCGAGGTGGCGAGACTCGCTAATTCGTGGGTGGCCGATGGGCAGGCCGTGGTCATCGGTGGGGACTTCAATGACACCCCTGAAGAGATGAGCGTCCTGGAGGACGAAGACACTTCCGGGGGATTGACTACTTTCCGTCAGCAATTCGTCGATGTCGACGATCAAGCGCGCCCCACGCATGACGATTCCTTCTTCAGGAGGGGAAAGAAGCTCGATTACATCTTCTTGTCCCGCGACCATTTCTCCGACATATCGGGCTTCCCGACGGACTCGAAAGTGTCGGATCACAAGCTGCTCCGAGGCATGGCCACGCTTAGGGGTTAGGCGTAAAGAGGGGATCCGTAGGTTGCGGCCCCCTGGCCGGGGGGCGAGGCTGGCGCGGGCCAGGTCGATTGGGTACGTTAACGAACCAATTTCTGGCCATGCAGCGGAGGAGTTAGATGAGGGTCGCAGACGGGAAGCACGTCGAGTGGGTGGACGAGGAAGCGGTCGTCCTCGACTCGGATAGTGGCGACCTCCACTACTTGAACGGGCCCGCCGCCAAGGTCTACGCCCTGATCGGTGAGTACGGCTACGACAAGGGCCTCGAGGAGCTGGAGCGCCAGCACGGGGCCGAGCCCGACTTCAAGGCGCAGCTCGACGACGTCCTGAAGGACATGGTCGAGAAGGGGCTGCTCGTCGACGAATAGCGCGCCGGCCCCCGGTGACGCGTCGATAAGCTACGACCATGCTTCGAATCCTCTACGTCTGCACGGGCAACCGCTGCCGGAGCCCGTTCGCCGCCGCCGACCTCACGGCTCTGACCGAGGGCCTCCCGGTCCACGCCGAGTCCGCGGGCACCACGAGCCTCGGCCCCGTCCCTCCGACCGCCGACTCGATACGGACGGCCGCCGCACGCGGGGTCGACGTGTCGAGCCACAGGGCCCGTTGGATCCAGGAGGTCGACGCCACGGCGTTCGATCTCGTCCTCGGATTCGAGCGCAACCATGTGGCCGCCGCGGTCGTGGAAGGCGGCGTGCCCTACGGCAGGGCGTTCCTGCTCCCCGAGCTCCATCGCTTGTTGCGCGACATCCCCACGCCTCAGGGCGCGGACTTCGAGGAAGCCGCGAGGGCGGCCATACGCGCCGCCCACGACGCGCGCGGCACGTCGTTCGTGCCCGGCGAGGAGGTCTCCGACCCGATCGGCAAGCCGGCGGCGGTGTACGAAGAGGTGTTCTCGCAGATCGCTGAGCTCAACGAGGACATCGCGTCGGCGCTGTTCGACTCGACGTCGACCCGCGTTCCGGAGCCCGTCACTTCCGTGCCGGCGTTCGCGGTGACCGCCGAGCCGAGCGAGTCGCTCACGCGCGACGACCTTTGGGACCCGCTCCCCCCGGCCGAGCCCGTGGAGCGCGACGATTTGTGGGGGCCGAGGGCGCCGGCGACCGCGCCCGGCGCGGGCGGATCCGAGACGCCCCCGGCGCCCGACGACGGCCGTGCCCCGGTGGCGAGCGCGCCCATCGAGGCGAACGCGCTGTGGGGGCCGGGCCCCGACGCTCCCGCTGAGGGAGTGCCGGATTTCTCGCCCGGCGCCGACGACGAGCCCGCCGAGAGCCCGATCCCGGAGGCGACGAGCACCTGAGGTAATCCCTTCGACGGCCTGGTCTGGGCCGACTCGCGGTGGGTAGACGCCGATGGCGACTGGTTCGAGGTGCGATCGACCGCGATGGGTGTGCTCGGCGACCTCGACCTTCCCTACGGCGAACCGGATCCCGACCGGAGCTACCCGGAGATCTTCAGCCTCACGGTCGACCGTGGCGAGGGCCGCGTGCGGGAGCTGCCGTCTCTCTACTTCGGCACCGCCCGCATCTACGCCCACCGCGACCTGAAGGTCGTCACCGATCGTCTGATCACGACGTTCCACGACGTCATGCGCGCCCCGACGGTCCCCACGTTCCAGATCTCGGCTTGCCGGGTGGGGGACCGCTACGGCTTGTATCTGGGGGACTTCTTCAACCGATCGATCGCGCGCACGAGGCTCCGCAGGGCCGGGATGGAGTTCGCCGAGCATCCGTTCGTTCGCTTGGATCCCGACGACGCGTTCGAGTGCGACGATTGGGGAAGCTTCACGCCGTCATTCCTCGCGCTGACCGGCAAGACCGATGAGCCGACGGAGCTCGTGCGGCCGTCGCGGGGCTATCTGCTGCTGTCGTTTGCGTCCCTGCGCCTGGGCGATACCTCGCAGGAGGAGATCGCTCGTCTCGCCAACGTCATTCGGAGGCTCGACGCGGTCGGCGCGGCGGACGCCGCGACGCTCGTCGCGGAGCTTGCCGCCTGAACCGATCTTGGGCGTGACGCCCCCGCTCGAGCTCGAGCTTCTCGGCACCCGCTTCTCCGTCGAGGTCCCCGACGACGACTGGCGTCGCTTTCTCGAGCGCATGTGGGAGCCCTTTCTCTCGCCCGGCGAAGCGCCGCGTTCGAACCACGCGTACATCCGGCCGCAGGAGCTGTGGACGTGGGAGCTCGGCGCAGGCGACGACGTGCTGGGGATGGGCGTCGACCGCTGGTTCCTTGCGGGTGAGCTGAGGTACTGGCTGGTCCGGACGGCGATCGAGAACCAGAACGAGGCACGGCTGTTGCACTCGGCGGTCGTGTCGCGCGACGGCGGGGCTCTAGTCATCGTCGCCGAGTCCGGCGGTGGCAAGACCACGCTGTCGCTCGCGCTGCGCGCCCGCGGGTGGGACTACCACGGCGACGATCTCGCGCTGGTCGACGTCGAGGCGGGCACCGTCCGGGCCCTCGCGACGCCGGCGGGGGTGCGCGACCTCGCGCGGTGGGACGAGTGCGCCGGCCTGTGGGGCGACGTCGCGCCGTGGCCGCCGGAGACGAGCTTCATGTTGCCGGGCGCGGCGCTCGTCACAGGTGGGGCGCGTGAGCTGCCGGTGAGGGCCGTCGTGTTCGTCGGCTACCGCCCGGGCGCGGCTCCCCGAGCCGAGCCCGTGTCGCCTGCCGAGGCGGCGGTGATCTGTGTCGGGCAGAGCGCGGCCCGCCGCCCCTCGGACGTTGCGGGGTATGCCGCCCTGTGCCGGAGGGCGTCGTGCGCCCGCTTGACGTACGGGTCGTCGGACGAAGCGAGCGGCCTCGTCGAGGCGTTGTGGCGCCACCAGAGCGAGCATGACCGCGGGGCGTGAGGGCTCGCCGACGGACCGCAAAAAAATTGCCGAATTTTGACGGAAGGAATTCCCACGGGTTTCGTTCGGTGATACCGTCCGGTCCGGGAAGAAAAGGTTTTTCCGGCCCGTCGCGGGTTGGCCGTCTAGGGAGGGGCTCACATGGGGGCAGATTCCACTAATTTCGATCGCAGGCGATTTCTCAAGGGAGCGGCCACCGTTGCGTGGGCGACCCCTCTGGTCCTGACCCTGGGCGCCGGAGCGGCGCAGGCACAGTTGCCTTCCCCGGGCCAGTGCCTGGGCTCGACTGGACGACCGCAGGGCTGTCCGTGTACCACCTCGAGCAACTGCGCCGGCGGGTGCTGTTGCACGGCGACGGCGACCGTCGGAGCAGCCGGAGGCTGTACTTCCGCCAGCAACTGCTCCGCTGTGATGGGCGATTGCATCTAGTCGGCGAACACAAGACCCCAAAGAGCCGGCGCTCAGGCGCCGGCTCTTTCGCGTTTAGGACCGTGGCTCCCACGATCGGGTTAGTCAGGCCAAAACCAAAGCGCGCCAAGGAAAAGAGCCCGACCTGTGGGCCGGGCTCTCTTGTGTGAGGTGGTCGGGCTATCTGCTCTTGGGGCCCTTGCCGGAGGCCGCCATCCGGCCCGCCGCGAAGCCCGCGGGGGGTGGGACGTAGCACAGCAGCGTCTCGTCGGGGACGATCGACGGCAAGGCCTCACAATCGGCGTCGACCGCCATGCACACGCCCGCGCACCCGGGCTCTCCGTTCAGGTTCGGGTCGGCGCAGCAGCAACCGCCGTCGTCGGGGGGGTCGGCGTCGCAGCACCTCATCCCCTCGCACGCGTTGCACGGCCCGCCGTTCGGCAGACACGACGTCTGCGCGCCGGCCGGATGCGCAGTCATCGTCAGGATCAAAGGAGTCGCCCACGCGACGGTTGCCGCTCCCCTCAGGAAGCTTCGCCGCTGGATGCCCTCGGCCATGTCCCGCTCTTCGGCCATTTTCGATTGCCCCCTGTTCTAGAAAACTGTGGAGCGGACTTTACGCCCGGGTCGAGCAGGAATCAACCAGTTTCTGGTTCATTTCTGCCGATATGCGTGAGAGCTTCCACTAATCTCAGCCCCGCGCCGCTCGACGGATAGCGGAGCTCCGCCCCCGGCGCCGAGCGGGCGAGCTCGGCCAGGGCGGCCACGGCCCCCGGGGACAGGTCCCGGGTGTGCTCGGCCAGGCGGGTGGCGGTCCGGGCGGACGACAGGCGTTCCAGGCGCGGGGGGTCGTCCCCGTCGAACTCCACGAAGGCGATCCAGCCGGCCGGAAACGGCCGGGTCATCCGGGCGAAGAGGCGGGGCGGGACGAGCACCGGGCTCTTCTCGTGCTCCGGCCACGGAGGCGTCCAATCGTCCGGGGCGAAGGCATGCCACAACGCGGGGTCGCGGATGCCGAGCGACTTGGGGAAAGGATGGATCAGGCCCGTGGCGGGATCGAGCGGGGCCGCGTCGTCGCTGCCGAGTGACCACCCGGCGGCGAGCAAGGCCAGCGTCAGCGACGTCTTCCCCGCTCCCGACGGCCCCACCAGCAGCACGGCCGTGCCGTCGCGCACGACCGCCGCGCCGTGGACGAGCACGAGCCCCGAGGTATTGCGCAGCGCGCCCTCGGCGAGGTGATAGCGCAGCACCTCGGCAAGCGTCCACGGCTCGTCGAAAGGAAGCCGTGGCTCGCCGGGGAGTCGAAGCCAGGTCTTGTCGCCCTCGACGTCGATCTCCACGGGCAGGCCCGGCGACGCGGCGGTCGTGACGAAGTCGTCCCAGAGCTCGGTCAGGGCCCGAGCCCAGGTGGGGTCCGAGACCGTGATCGTGTAGCGGGTCCCCAGAAGGTCCAGCTCGATGCTGGAGAGAGCCACGCGCTCCGCCTCAGGCGGCGGCGGTCAGCGATTCGACGATCGCCCGGGGGCTGAACGACGCGAGCAGCGGCGCCGTGCGGACGAACCGCCCGAGGAGCGCCAGCTCCGGCGCGGTGATCCGTCCGACCCGCAGCACGCCGAACATGAACGGCACGAGACCGCCCTGGCGGTCCTCGACGGCTTCGGGGTCGTCCGGGTAGGGGCCTCCGACGATCATGAAGCTCGGCGAGAACCGGCCCCAGTCCCGGCACTGCCACGCCCCGTCGGGGCTCAGCACGGAATAGGGGTCGTTGGCGAACTCGACGCCGAGCCGTTTCAGGTGAAGGCGAAACGATTCGCGGTTGAACGAACCACGCGTGTACAGCCCGTATCTGTCGCCGATCCGAATCGCATTCGCCATGTACGCCGCCTGGGTGTCTTGGGCGTCGATCACCTCGAGCGCTCGCTGGATGCGCTCGCCGAGGGCGTGGATGTCGCGATCGGCGAAGATCAGGGCGCGGCCGTGATGGAGCCGGGGCAGCGCGCGCGTGTGCCCATCGGACTCGTCGAGGACGATGTTGAAGATGCCCGTCTGCTGGCGTTCCCCGCCGAGCGGCAGCTCGACGCGATAGCCGAGCTCGTCGAGGATCCCGGGCGCGGTCGAGCGCAGCTCCGCCCATCCGCCCATGACGGAGACCCAGCGCGATTCGGCCCAGACCAGGCCTTCGAAGGGGTTGCCTCAGCCCTTGGGGGGCTGCGGCAGCGTTATCTCGGAGATGCGATCCTCCTGTCGTGACGGCGGTTTCTCGCGCTCACTACTATCACAGCCGTCTCTTATATGGCAAAATCTGGGTGCAACCGGATGGGGGGCGGCCGCGGGGTCGCGGTGATGGGGCGGGCACAGTTAAATAGAACGCGTTCGTTTGCGCCAGGGGCTATCCGAACCGAGGAGGGGCTACTCCCGCATGACTGGGCTTCCACGCCACGACGGGCTCGAGCGGCTCGTCGGGCGCATCGAGGACCGCACCGCCGTCGTAGGGGTCGTGGGGCTCGGCTACGTCGGTCTTCCGGTCGCGGTGACCTTCTCGGAGGCCGGCTTCCACACGATCGGCGTGGACTTCGACGAGGCGAAGGTCGCCGCGCTCGGGCGGGGCGAGTCGTATCTGTCCGACGTGGACGGCGAGCGACTGGGGGCCGCGACGCGCGATGGCCGGCTCAGCGCCTCGACCTCTTACAACGCGTTGAAGGGCGCCGACGCGGTGCTCATCTGCGTGCCGACGCCGCTCAAGGAGGGCGCGCCCGACCTGTCGCGCGTCACGTCCGCCGGAGAGGCGCTCGGCGAGCTCGTCCAGCCGGGGATGCTCGTCGTGCTCGAGAGCACGACCTATCCGGGGACCACTGAAGAGCTGCTGCGTCCGTTGCTCGAGGCATCCGGCCTGACCGCGGGAAAGGACTTCTTCCTCGCGTTCTCGCCCGAGCGCATCGATCCCGGCAACGCCCTCTACTCGTTCGCCGACATCCCGAAGGTGGTCGGCGGGGTCGACCTCGCGTCGACCAACGCCGCCGCCACTCTCTACGGCCAGGTCGTCCCCAAGGTCATCACCGTGTCGAGCCCGAAAGAGGCGGAGCTCACGAAGCTGATCGAGAACACGTTCCGCCACGTGAACATCGCGCTCGTGAACGAGCTCGCGGTGTACGCGCACGAGATGGGCATCGACATCTGGGAGTCCATCGAGGCCGCGGCCACGAAACCTTTCGGGTTCATCCCGTTCTGGCCCGGGCCCGGCTGGGGCGGGCACTGCATCCCGCTCGACCCGTCGTACCTGTCGTGGCGCGTGCGGCGCGATCGGTCGCACGAGGTCCGATTCGTCGAGCTCGCGCAAGCGGTCAACTCAGAGATGCCCCGGCATGTCGTCGAGCGCACCTCGCTTCTCCTGAACGACACCGGCAAGGCGGTGCGCGGCGCGCGCGTCCTGGGCGTCGGCGTCGCGTACAAGAGCGGGACCGAGGACACGCGCGAGTCGCCCGGGATGAAGGTCCTCGATAGCCTGCGAGCGCGCGGCGCGGGCGTCGACTACCACGACCCGCTGGTGCCCGAGATCCAGTTGGACGGTGAGACGCTGAGGTCGGTCGCCCTTCCGGAGGGCGGCGAGGTCCCGTACGACATAGTCCTGGTGCTCGTCCCGCAGGAGAAGGTCGACTGGGACGCGGTCGTCGCTGCGGCTCCCGTCGTGTTCGACTGCTGCAACGCGTTGGGCAAGAGAGATCCGCGGGTCGTCCGCCTCTAGGGCGGGGACGATGAGATGGTTATCGTGTCGACGACGCGCTCTGCGAGTGGCGCGGTGAGCCCTCCCGCGGAGCCCGTCTTTCCGCCCACCATGGCCGTGGCCGGGATCAACCTTCGCATCGACCTCGTGACCAACGAGGTCGTCGGCGCGCTTCGAGAGGCAGGCGTCGACAGCATCCTGTTGAAGGGCCCGGCGCTGGCACGCCTCCTCTACCGCTCGTCGCCCGAGCGTCCGTACAGCGACATCGACCTCCTCGTCAGCCCGGACGACTGGACCCGCGCGGGCGAGGTCCTGACGAGTCTCGGCTTCGTGGGCGGCGATCCGGCGCCGGGCATCCCCCACGATCGTGCGCCTTACGGGCGGGATTGGTCACGCCTCGCGGACGCGTCGAACATCGACCTCCACGAGGGCCTCTCGGAGACGACAGGAGATCGCCGGGTCGCGTGGCGCTATCTGTGGGAGCACCGGGAGGCCATGGACCTGAGAGGGGAGCACGTCTGGGTCCTGGACGTGCCGCGCCGGGCGATGCTGATCGGCCTTCACGCCGCCCACCACCGTGGGTCGGTGACGAAGACGCTCGAAGACCTCCGGCGAGCGATCACGCTACTGCCCGAGACCGCGTGGGCGGAGGCGGCCGACGCGGCCAGAACGCTCGACTGCGAGGTTGTCTTTGCGGCGGGACTGCGCATGACCGAGGAAGGGGCGGAGCTTGCCGGTCGACTCGGTCTCACAGACGAGCCGTGGCTTGCGGGGCTGGTTCTGGACGCGGGGGACTACGACGCTTCACAGGCCGTCGCGCTCGGCTTCGAGCGACTCGACGAGATAAACGGGCTGAATGCGAAGGTCGTGTTCGCGTTCCGGAAGCTCTTC
>DATBND010000364.1:0-5594 GCA_036554505.1 Actinomycetota bacterium
CGAGCGTGCGTCTGTGATGGCCGACATGACGCCGGTCATCGACATCCGGTAGTCGACGAACTCCTCGGTGCCGGGCCACGGGACGTTCACCGTCGTCTCCGAGACCTCGGGAGCGAGGCGCGCATCCGCGAGCAGCCGCTCGAGCGCGGCTCCCGAGCCGGTCGCGTCCGTCAGCTCTTCGATCACGTCGCCGGCCTCCGTGCGCGAGCGGCCCGCATGTCGCGCGACAGTCTCGAGCACGATCTCTCTTGGTACGAAAGGCGCGTCGGGGCGCGCCCATGTGAGTAATCCGACGACGGAACCGACGCGCGCCATCTCGCGCACCGCGCCGCCGGGATCGGGGAAGTGGTTGATGCCGAACGCGCTGACCGCGGCGACGAACGTGCCCGTGCGGAACGGGAGCGCCTCCGCGTCCCCCGTCGCCTTCAGGGCGACCGGATTGTGCACGAGCTGCGCGAGTGAGATGTCCGTCGCGACCACCTGCGGGAGCCGCCGGGCGAGCGCACCGGTGCCGCTCGCGACATCCAGGACGAGGCCCTCGACGTCAGCTAGGGCGGCTGCGAGTGGCTCGGCGAGGTGGCTGTAGACGAGCTTGTCGGCCAGGCGGGCGAAGTCGGCCGCGGACCGTTCGTAGGTCGAGGTGATCAACGTCTTCGCCCGGCTCGCCGTCGCCCTCGCGCGCTCGCCGCTCTCGTCGCCAGGCACCCGGGCATGATAGCCAGCGCCGGGGGCGGAACCCCCCGGCGGCTGCGGGTGTATTAGGGCCGACACCGATCAGTGGAGGGCCGACCACTGGACGAACCGGATCTCGTGCGACGAGCGCAGCGTGGTGAGGTCGATGCGTACGAGCAGCTCGTGAGGACCTACCAGGGCATCGCGACCAGGACTGCGTATGTCATCACCGGACAGGAGGCAGATGCCGAAGACGCCGCTCAGGCCGGTTTCGTGAAGGCCTACTACGCGCTCGATCGCTTCCAGCTCGACAAGCCCTTCCGACCTTGGCTCTTGAAGATCGTGGCCAACGAGGCGCGCAATCGCCGTCGCGCGGCAGGACGTCGCGCGGGGCTGCAGCTTCGTCTCGCCGAGGACCGTCCCGGAGATGCGGCCCCATCTCCAGAAGGGACGGTCCTCGCGAGCGAGCCGCGCCGAGCGCTTCTCGACGCAATGAACGCCTTGAAAGAGGACGATCGCCTCGTCATCGCGTACCGCTACTTCCTCGACCTGTCGGAGGCCGAGATGGCGGCCACGCTCGGCGTCGCTCGGGGGACGGTCAAGTCTCGCCTCTCGCGCGCCCTTGGCAGGCTGAAGCAAGTGCTCGCCGAGCAGTCGCCTGAGGTCACCGGAGCCGACCATGAGTAGGGCACCCGGAATCGGCGACGCGGCACTCGAGGGTGCGCTGCTGGATCTGGCGCCGCACGTCGCGTTCCCGGCCGAGCGCGACCTGTCCATGCGCGTAACGGCGGCCATTCGAACGGAGACCGTGCGCCGCGACGCGCCGCGTATCCGGCGACGTCCGGCGCGCGCGTTCGCCTTCGCCGGGGGACTGGCGATGGCGGCGTTGTTGGGCCTGGCGCTGACTCCGGCCACGCGCGACGCGGTCGCCGACTTCCTCGGCATAGGTGGAGTGAGGATCACCGCCGGCGGCGGCGCTGCGCCGACGCCCACCGCGTCGGCGGGAACGAATCTCGCGCTGGGCGAGCTCGTCACCCTCGAAGAGGCTCGTGCGCTGGTCGACTTCTCGATCCTCGTCCCCGGGGCGTCCGGCTTCGAGGAACCCGACGAGGTCTACGTCGCCGGCTTCCCACCGGGCGGCCGGGTGTCGCTCGTGTACGACGCGGGCAGATCGCTTCCCCGCGCCGACAAGACCGGCGTCGGCCTGTTGATCACGGAGTTCGAGGGAATGTTGGAGAACACCCTCGTGAAGAAGCTGGCCGTCCAGCAGCAGGTGCGACCTACCGAGGTAGACGGGAAGCTGGCCTACTGGGTGCGCGGCCCCCATACGTTGTTCTATCTCGATGCCGAGGGGGAGCTGAGGCAGGAGACGCTGCGGCTGTCGGACAACGCGCTCATCTGGACGAGCGGTTCGATGACGCTCCGCATCGAATCGTCCCTGAGCCTCGAGGATTCTCTGGCGATCGCGGAGTCGATGGACTCGTAAGATCGTCCTGCTGTGGAATCGGACGTGCAATTCGCGACGAACGAGGGCATCCACATCGCCTATCGCATGTGGGGCGACGAACGGTCTGAGCGACGCGGAGGCTCTGGGGATTTCACGTACGTGCCGACGTGGTCGTCGAACCTGGATCTGGTCGACCAGCTGCCCGCCATCGCGCGCGGCATCGATCGCCTTTCTTCCTTTGCTCGCTTGATCATGTACGACCGGCGCGGCTCCGGCCTCTCGGATCGCCTGCCGGGCATGGCGACGCTCGAGGAAGGGATGAGCGACCTGACCGCCGTGCTCGACGCGGCCGGCTCCGAGCAGACCGCGTTGTGCGGGTTCAACGAGTCGGGCCCGCTGTGCGCGCTGTACGCGGCCACCTACCCCGACCGCGTGTCGCATCTGATCCTGTACGGGACGTTCGCCACGACGATGTGGCACGAGGAGTACCCGTGGGGGCAGAAGCCGGAGGAGCGTGCCGAGCAGGTCTTCTGGATCACCGAGATGTGGGGGGTCAAGGGGGCCGGCGCCCTCTTGAGCCCCGGCTCGGCCGGAGACGAGCGTTTTCTCGACTGGGCGAGCCGATGGCAGCGCAACTCCGTCACGCGCGACGCGCTGCCGGAGTACTTCAGGATCCTCGAGAAGACCGACGTTAGGCACGTGCTGGAGACGATCCAGGTCCCGACCCTCGTGCTGCACCGGACCGACGATCCGATCGTCCCGGTCGACAACGGCCGCTACCTTGCGGAGAAGATCCCCGGCGCGAAGTACGTCGAGCTGCCGGGCACCGAGCACGTCCCGTTCTTCGGCGACTGGGAGGCCGTCGCCGACGAGCTCGAGGAGTTCGTCACCGGCTCCCGGCATCCGCGCGAGAGCAACCGGGTGCTCGCGACGATCCTGTTCACCGACATCGTGGGCTCGACGGAGAAGGCATCGGCGCTCGGCGACAGTCGCTGGCGCGAGCTGCTCGATTCACACGACGAGACGACCGCGGCGCTCCTCGAGCGGTGGCAGGGGAGGCTCGTCAAGGCGACGGGCGACGGGCTGCTGGCGACGTTCGACGGCCCGGCGCGCGCGATCCGGTGCGCGTCCCAGATGTGCGCGCGACTCAGCTCGCTGGGGCTGCAGGTGCGCTGCGGGCTCCACACGGGGGAGGTCGAGGTGCGCGGGGAGGACGTCGGAGGTATCGCCGTCCACATCGGGGCGCGCGTGATGGAGCTCGCCCAACCCGGCGAGATCCTCGTCTCGAGCGCGATCCCTCCTCTGATCGCGGGGTCCGGCGTGAACTTCGAAGAGCGAGGCTCGCACACGCTCAAAGGCGTGGACGGCAACTGGCCCGTCTTCGCCGTCTCGTCGATGTAGCTCGCCTTTCAGACGAGCTTGCCGGTCTCACCGACGTCGTAGACCGGAAGTCCGTCGGCTACGCGCAGAGACCGATGAAGCCGGTGCGGTTGCGACTCGCCCGGCCCGATCAGATGAACGACGTCGAACCCGTGGACCATGAGCGCGTCGGCGATCAGCTGCCGGTGACATCGCCACCACAGAGTCTCCGCGCACATGATCGCCACGGGCTCCGAGCGGGCGTCCTCCTCGAGGCGTTCGAGGGCGTTTCGGAACTCCGGTGAGTCCATGTAGTCGGCGTAGTTGCGGAACCCGTCGTTGCGCCACGCGCTATGACGCGACGGCTCTCGGGTAGTGCTGCTACGCCGACCGCCGAGCTCCTCACCGCGCCAGTCGTACGCGATGCCCGCCGCCGGGAGCGAGAGCTCGAGGGCCTCGCGCGCGAAATGCGGATGGCGGCGAGAGCCGGGGAAGCGCCGGACGTCGACGAGTCGCACGACTCCGGCGTCACGGAGGACCGCGACGAGCTCCTCGGTCGACCGCGTCCCGTGCCCGACCGTGAACACCGTGGCCATGGTCGCTCCTTACCCGAGCGGGCGCCCGGGCTCCCTATGGCTCACGCGATCGGGGCTCCCGGCTCGACTCCCTTTTCCAGCCGCAAGAGCCGGGCAGTGCCGTCGGGATCCATTGCTCCGAGGACCAAGAACTCGCTTCTGAAGCCGGCGATTCGCTTGGGGCCGAGGTTGAGGGCCCCGACTACGAGTCTCCCGGTTAGCTCTTCCTTCGGGTAATGGGTGGCCTGCGCCGCGGTCTGGAGGACTCCTACGACGGGACCGAAATCGACCTCGATCTTGTATGAGGGGTTGCGCGCCTCGGGGAAGTCCTCGACGGAAACGACGCGACCGACGCGCCTGTCCACTGAGAAGAAGGCGTCGGCGCCGACGTCGGGCTTAAGAGCGATCGACCTCGGCTCGTACGGAGATCCGGAGTCCGCGTCCATCCCGCTAACCTAACTTCATGCCGGAGCTCCCCGAGGTCGAATCGGTCAGGAGACAGCTCGATCCCGAGCTCTCCGGCCGGCGCGTCGAAGACGCGTGGACGGACCCGCTCCCGACCGTGCCGCGCGAGTTCCAGGACGTCGAACGCCTTCCCGGGCGCGTCATCGAGCACGTCGGACGGCGCGGCAAGTTCTTGATCTGCCCGCTCGACGAGGGTCTCGAGCTCGTGATGCATCTCGGGATGACGGGCTCCTTTCGTTTCGACCTGGACGACCCTTACGTACGGGCGCGCGTGTGGCTCGACGACGGCAGAGTCCTGGCGTTCCGCGACCCGCGGCGGTTCGGCCGCATGGCGGTTGTCGAGAAGGGCGACTACGCGCGCATCCCGACGCTCGCCCATCTCGGGCCCGAGCCCCTGTCCGACGAGTTCGACAAGGTGCGCTTCGCCGATGCGCTGGCGCACACGAACGCGCCGGTGAAACCGTTCTTGTTGTCGCAACGACCGGTCGCAGGCGTCGGGAACATCTACGCGGACGAGGCTCTGTGGCGCGCGCGGATCCACCCGACGTCTCGCCGCGTCGGCCGTTCGCGCGCGGATGCCCTTCACGACGCTATCCGGCAAGTCCTTGCGGACGCGATCGACAGAGAGGGCACGACGTTCCGCGACTATCGAATGGTCAACGGCGAAAGCGGTCGCAACGCGACGTTCCTGGTTGCGTACGGCCGTGCGGGCACACCGTGCCCGCGCTGTAAGACACCCCTGCGAAAGATCGTGCTAGGCGGGCGTGGGACGACGTATTGCCCACGTTGTCAGCGTCCGTAGGGGTAGCCGCGCGCCTTCCTGGGTAGGACCGCGACGACAGGTCAGCTCTGGATCGCGAGGGGGGCGAATGCGCAGGACGTCGGGCACGTCGATCGCAACGCTCTTGGCGCTCGCGTTGCTCGCCCCGGCGGCGCATGCGGCGCCGAACGATCCCTTCTACGACCGCCAATGGGGCCTACAAAAGATCGATGCCGCCGGCGCGTGGTCCGTGTCGGACGGGACCGGTGCAACCATCGCGATCGTCGATAGCGGCGTCGACCTCGATCATCCTGAC
>DATBND010000266.1:0-4205 GCA_036554505.1 Actinomycetota bacterium
GCCGAACTCCGAGATCTCCGGCCATAGGTCGGCCCGAGGCAGACCGGGCAGGAGCACGGGGCCGTCCTTGCCGACTCGCCGAAGCTGCGCCGTCAGCGTGGCCGCGTCGAGCTCGTGCTTTGCTGCCATCCGTGCGGCCCATACGAGGGTCGGGACCTCGTCCACCACACCCGCCAGCTGCAGGAGGTCGCCGCCATATGGATCCGCGTCGACGAGCAGAGTGGCGGGCTCGGTGGACGCCAGTTGCGCGGCGAGCTCGAACGCGATCGACGTGCGACCCCGCGCGCCCTTCGGCCCCCAGATCGCGAGCAGACGCCCGTCGGAACGTGCTTCGTGCGTGGACGGAGGGGGCGCGGGCGACGTATCCAGCGCCGCGAGAATCGCGGCCGGGTCCGGTTCGGGCACGACGCGCAGACCGAAACGTCGGACCCGATCCGGATCCACGAGGCCGTCGTCCACCACCACGATCCGCGTCGCGCTCGATCCCGCTTCATGTAGGACCTGTGGATCCAGCCACGGCGGAAGGCCCGCGGTCACCACCCCGTCCAGCCGCCCTCCCCGGATCGCGCCGAGGAGCTCCGCGCGGTCGACACACCGAAGAAGGAGCTCGAAGGACGGATGCGCGCCGACGCGCTCGGCAAGCTCCGCTTCGAGAGCCGGGTTGCCGGCCACCGTCACGACGCGAGTGGGGGTCACGGAAAATCTCCCGAACGTACCGTCGCCGCGCGCTCGTCTTGTTCCACCGGCCCGTCCACTCGTACGACGTCGACGGCGCCGGTACGCGACGCGAACGCGAGCCGGCTGGCCTGCTCCGGCCCCACCTCCAGCGTCACGCCGACTACCGTCTCCTCGCCGAACGCAAGCGCGCCGGTCTCGACCACTTCGAGCACGTCGACCGCGCGCGCGAGGACTACCGTGCGCGCCCGCGCGTTGCCGGCATCGAACGTCGCCAAGACGTCGACACGGTCCCCGGGTTGAAGAGCGCCGCCGACCGCGTGCTCCGGCTCGACCGGGATCGTCATCCACCGTCCTGCCGCCGTCTCCGGTGTCGGTGCCAGCCACGCGGACGCGACGAGCTCGCCCGCACGTACCGGTCGCGTCGCGACCTGCCCGACGAGCGCGGCGTCTTCGTCGACGTAGATGCCGCCGAGGTGGGCCGGCAGCTGCACGCTCACGAGCTCGACGTCGTCGGGAGTCAGCACCGCGTCTTGCGGGATGTCGCGGGTCGCCGCCCAGATGTGCTCCCTGCTGTCGTCCGCCGCGAGGACCCGCTGCCCTCCCAGCAGGGCGGTTCCGAAGAGGAGGAGCCCGAGTGCAGTACGGAGGTTGACCCACGACGGCCGGGCCACGCGGCGGGCGGCGGCGACGTTCACGAGGCGGTCCCCGTGGCCACCGTCATGCGTCAAACACCTGCAAACGCAGTCAAATCCAGGACTCCACACTCACTCGGTGCTAATTTCGCGAGATGACCCCTCATACGGGCCGCGCCGACGAGCCGGAACGGCCCGCGGTCGAGCCTCGATTCCTCACCTTGGAGGACGTCGCCACCTACCTGAGCGTCAGCGTTCCCCAGGTGTACGCGCTGGTCCGGTCCGGGCAGCTTCCGGCGATCAAGATCGGGGGCCGCGGGGTGTGGCGCGTCGACAAGACCCAACTCGAGGGCTATGTCGAGCGACTCCACCGCGAGACCCAGGAGTGGGCGAAAGCCCACCCGTTGAACCCCCGCGAGCGCCCCTAGCGAACTCATCGCACGCCCGGCGACCTCGCTCGGGTCGTACCGACGGCGCTTCACCACGCCCCCCGGAGAACACGAACGACCTCGATGGACCCCTGCGCCACGTACCACCGGCGTTGTCCCGACGCGCCGTGCTGGGCGGCAACGACTACGTGGTCGTGCGCCGCCGCGGCAAGCCGGCCGCGATATGAGCCGCTCGAGCTCGTGACCTCGACCGTGGCGCCGTGCCGGACCAGCTCGCGCAGAAGCACCAGGAGAGAACTGCCCGACGCGCTCGGCGGCGGCCCCGAAGTGCCCGCGACGGTAGCGCGCGCGAGCGGAACCACGATGTCTCCGCCCTCGCCGCACATCAGGTAGTCGGATCCGACCTCGGTCACCGCCGCCGAGCCTCCGCCCGCGAGGAGAACGGACGCAGCGCCGTCTCGCTGCAGCGCGTGCGACAGGGTCGCGTCCTGGAGCAGGCTCAGCGCGAGGTCGGCCGCGGCCTCGTCCTCGGCACGAGCCACGCCCGCGTCGAACGAGGTCTCCAGATGGTCGAGAAGCCTCTCTATGTGTTCGTCCGCCACCGCCATCCCGCTTCGCCACGGCCCGCTGGTCCCCCACTGGCCGCCGTCTCCCCACCGGCAATTACTGCCAGTGGCTCTTTAACACACCGTCACGAATGTAGTCAAACGCCGGTAACCCTTGACAAGCGGACGGTCTAGACGTTAAACGTACGTAGTCAACCGCAAGCAAACGGACGGAAGTGGGGACGTCAGGGTGGAGAGCACCGTCAAAGGGGTTCAAGACGCGCTCGGGTTGCTCGATGGCCTCGTGGGCCTGATGGTGACCGCGTGCCTCGTGTACATCGCCGCGCGCGTCGTCGGCGGCGCCCTGGGGGGCCGACGCCTCGCTCGAACGCGTCGCTTTCTCGTTTCCGGCCTCCCCCGGCCGGGCCGCGTGATCCCTTCGACCTTCGGCCTCATCGCCACGCTCACACTTCCTGCCGCGGCACACCGACGCGTGCCGGCCGCCCCCTCCTGGCGCGCGCCGGACGCCGCGGCTCCGCCCTGGTCCGCGACGAGCGGGTTTGCCCCGCCGCGCCCGCTCGTCCGGATCCGGGCACAGCACGACGACCTCTCCAAGCTGCCCGCGCCCCCGGCCGCGGGCCGATCGGCGGCGTCGCGCCGGGACGGACACGCGGCCGGTGGTCGATCGGTTGCCTCACCGCGCCGCCTCGATCCGGACGAGACGCCGGATCTCGTCGAACAAAACGGGGAGCGGCGGCGCCCGGAGCCGCCTGCGCACCGGCGTCCGTCTCCAGGCGCGCGGCCCTATGACCCGCCACGCGACGAGCGCGCTCGGTCACGCGCCCGGCATCCCGCGGGAAGAACGACGGCGCTCTGTCCGGAAGCCACACACCGGCACCGCGTCGTGGTCTACGGGGACACCCTGTGGGACATCGCCGCCGAGGTCCTCGAGACGGACGACGTCGCTCGGATCTCCCGCTACTGGCCACTCATACATCACGAGAATCGTTCGACGATCGGCGCGGACCCCAGCCTCATCTATCCGGGGACCGTGCTGGAGCTTCCTCCAGAATGCGCGCGGTGAACGCGCCGCGGGCATGGTCGTTCGCCGTGAAACGCGTCGGGTCGACGACAGGGTTCTGCGGGTCGCCCTCCACTTGCGGCGCCGGAAGCGCGGCCGGTATCCGCTCGGAGGGTGACCTCGCAGGATGACGCCTAGCATCCGGCGCGCCGCCCTCGTTCTCTTCGGTGTCCTGGCCGTGGCCGTCGTCGTCTGGAACCTCGTGCCGCAGGTGCCGGCCGGCTCATCGCACGCGCCGGCTCCGACGTACACATCTCCGCCGCCCGCTGCCGCAACGGTCGCCGGCAATCCCGTCCCGTCGCAACCCGCGCAGTCGGCGCTACGTGAATACGCGATCGAGGTCGAGGAGCTACAGGGCCTCCCACCCGACGTTGTGCCCGGGACCCGCTTGGAGCTGTGGGTTACATGGGAGAGGGCCGCAGGAGGCGCGCCGAAGCTTCAGAAGCTGATGGCGAATGCGTCGCTCGCGCGGGTCGTTCCGTCGCTGACCCCACAAGGCCCGACCACCGCGATCCTCGGCATCCCGGTGCATCGCATGCCCGATCTCCTCTACGCGGACGGGTACGGACGCTTGAGCGTGACGGTGGTCCCCTGACTCAGCGGCGGCTCGCACGGAACCCTTCGGCTGTGCCGCGCGGGACCAGGCGGGAGCTCTCACGTCCGAACTCGCGGCGGCCGGCGCGCGTTAGCTGCGCTGCGCGGGCCGGCGCGCGTCAGCTGCGCCGCGCGAGCCGGCGCGCGTTAGCTGTGCCGCGCGGGCCGGCGCGCGTTAGCTGCGCCGCGCGAGCCGGCGGGCACGCTCTGGCGCGTCGGTCGCGTCCGGATCGGCCGCGGCCACGGCCTCGAACCAGCCGCGCGCCTGCGTGAACCGGCCCTTCGC
>DATBND010000370.1:0-4267 GCA_036554505.1 Actinomycetota bacterium
ATCGATCTCTCGGCGACGATCAGCAAGTACATAGGTGAGACCGAGAAAAATCTGGCTCGGCTCTTCGACAACGCCGAGTCCTCCGGAGCGATCCTCCTATTCGACGAGGCCGATGCCCTCTTCGGAAAGCGCGGCGAGGTAAAGGACGGTCACGACCGCTACGCCAACCTCGAGGTCGCGTACTTGCTCCAGCGCATGGAGACATACAGAGGCCTTGCCATCCTCACCACGAACCTTCGCAGCAACCTCGACCGCGCCTTCATGCGACGCGTGCGTTTCGTCGTTCAGTTCCCGTTCCCCGACGAAGCCCAGCGCGCCGGCATCTGGCGTCGCGTCTTCCCGGAGGCGACGCCGCTGGAAGGCGTCGAGCCCGAGAGGCTCGCGCGTCTCGCCGTTCCCGGAGGGTCCATCCGCTCGATAGCGCTGTCCGCCGCGTTCGCGGCGGCCGACGACGGGTCGCCCGTGCGGCCGGCTCATCTCCTTCGGGCCGCACGAGTCGAGTATGCGAAGGCGGATCGCTCTCTTACGGCGGGTGAGATGGCGATGCTGTCGTGACGCGCATCGAGATCGTCATAGACGAGCTCGTCCTTCGCGGTGTGGACGCCGGGGACCGCTTTGCCGTCGCCGGCGCCGTCGAGGACGCGCTCCACGCGCATGGCGCCGAGTGGGCCGGATCCGGGCGCGCGCTCGGCAGTCGTTCGGAGTCAGGTCGACGCGCACCGGCGGTCACTTCACCGATAGGAGAGCCGCGGACGCTGGGGCTGCGTGTGGGGACGGCACTGTGGGACGCGACGACAGGCAGGCCGGCGTGATGAGCGCCCGGATGCACGCGACCGTCGAGCGGCCCGTGGCCGTTTCGCGCCCCCACGATCCCGCCGAGCGCGAGGCGGAACGCGCCGCGGACGTCGTGGCGTCGGGAGGCCGTGTCGGCGCGTGGTCGTTCTCGTCATTGCCCCTGACCCCTCCCTCGGACGGAGAACCGCCGTTCGTCATCCACAGAGCGGCGTCGGGGGAGAGCGCGGTCGACGCCGAGTCCATCGCGCGAGACGCAGTCCACTCCCAAGGACATCCTCTGGACTCGGAGACGCGCGGCATGCTCGACGAGAGGTTCGGCTACGACTTCTCGCGCGTGCGTCTTCACGACGGCCCGCGCGCCGCGGCCGGGACGGCGGCGCTCGGAGCGTTGGCGTTCACGTTCGGGAACGACATCGCCCTGGGGGCAGGCGCAGGGTCGACCGCGGACGGCGGCTTGCGCCTTCTCGCTCACGAGCTCGCGCACGTCGTGCAACAGGACCGCGCGCGGAGCGCCCGGCCGGTGGTCCAACGCTACGCGTCTTACTCGCCTCAGCAGCAAACCGCTGGATCGTCCGGCGGATGGCGACATCCCACGGGCCGGCCCATCCGGATCTCCGACGACGGGCAGATTGCCGTCGAGGACAACGGATGGGACGAGGGGAGAAACAAGCGCGCGTGGACGACGCCCACGCTGCTCGCTTCGGCCCATGGAACGCTCAGCGCGCAGGGATCCCGTCTCAACCTGCGCGCGAAGGGCGGCGGCGTGACGGTCGCCGGCGCCGCCCCGCGCGGCGGCGCGCCGTCGTCGCTGACCGAGATCGAGCCGTTCAATCCCGCCGGAGGCGCCCTGAACATGGTCGCCGACTGCGGAGATACGTGCCGGAGCATCATGGGCAGCGGCGGGCGCGATGTCGCGTCGCTGACGCGACCGGCCCGGCCCGCGCGCAGCGGAAGCGTGGGCGGAGCGATCGGCGGAGCGCTCGGCGGCCTCGCTCTGGGCGGATTGTTGGGCGCGGGCGCCGGCTTTCTCGCCGGCGGCGTGATGGGAGCCGTGATCGGCGGGATCATCGGCGGCATAGCCGGGGCCGTGGCGCTCGGCTATGCGGGGTGGCGCAGCGGGCGGAGGGAGGCGCAGCGTCCGCGCGAGGAGTACCTCTCGCCGCGCGACTACCACGGCGGCAATCCCACCACACCCGAGGAATGGACGGAGGAGCTCCTGCGGCGCGAGTTCGGTGCCGGCCTGACGCGCGCTCAGCTTTACGCGCGCTACGCCGCCATGTCGTCCGGCGACAGGGAGGAGTTCGACCGCCGGCACGGGATCAACCAGTTCGCTCGGCCTCACCTCGGCCAGGGCGTGACGATGAGCACCGAGAAGGACATGCCCGGGTTCGTCCCTCCCACCGGGCGGGGGTGGAACTTCCATTACGCGGCGACGGTGCTCGAGAGCGGTGTGGACTACGTCACGCTCGAGACCGCTGCCGGCTGGAATCCGAGTAACTGGATCTTCTACATGTACGGCGAGCGATCGGGCCAGTCGTTCCACGAGGAGCACGCAGCGACCGGTGAGTTCGGCTCACATCACATGACATACGTAGTGCAACCTGAATCGCGCTTGGACGTCACCACGGTCGGCGCAACCACGATGCGAGCGGGGGCCACGACGGTGACCTTGGACGCGGGCACTGCCTTGCGGATCGTCGAACGACGTCCCAACGGCGAGCTTCTCGTGCGGGTAGCGTCCGGCCCGCATTCGGGCACGACCGGCGTAGTGAGCGCGGGAGACGTGCGGTGAGCCCGTCGCTGCCCGAGATCCGCTCCACGGACGCCATCCGCGCTTTCAACGGCGCGGTGGTGACCGTGCGCGGCACGTATCGCGCCATCCCGCGACCGAAGAAAGGGTCGTCGGACATGGGACGGCCGAACGAGTGCGCCGCCCTCGAGCTGGACGACGGCACGTACGTCTATCTCGAGCCTCAGGACTCGGCCGCGTCCGCTCGGTCACCCGTCGAGCTCGAGCGTTTCGACGGCCGCGCGGTCGTCGCGCGCGGGACGATACACGCGGTCATGCCCTCGAGGGGGCAGAGCCTCATAAATCCGTGCCTTGCCGACCTCGACGACATCCGGGAGGCGACGTGAGCCAGTTGTCGCCCCGGCTGTTGCGCGGAGGGATCGTCGAGGTCGGCCCCGAGACGGGCTCGGTGATCCGCGTGATCCCGCTCCAGTACAACCCCGACACGCTTACGCGTTCGATGCAGATCCAGGCGAGCGGTGGCGAGGGCTCGGACCGCTCGCAGGCCCTGCGGTTGAAGGGCGCGGCGGTCGAGACCATCAAGCTCGAGGCCGAGATCGACGCGACCGACGCGCTCGAGGACCCGGCCGGCAACCGCGCGGCGGTCGAGGTCGGCATCCACCCTCAGCTCGCCGCGCTGGAATCCCTCGTTCATGCGCGCGCCGCCGCCCTGCAAGCCAACGACGCCATGGCGTCGTCCGGGATGCTCGAGATCCTTCCGTTGGAGGCGCCACTCACGTTGTTCGTGTGGAGTCACCAGCGCGTCGTCCCCGTGCGCGTCACCGAGCTTTCGATCACGGAGGAAGCGTTCGACGTCGCCCTGAACCCGATCCGAGCGAAGGTCAGTCTCGGGCTCAGGGTCCTGTCGGTGGACGATCTCGGCTTCCAGCACCGCGGCGGCGCGTTGTTCATGAGCTATCTGCGGAACAAGGAAGCGCTGGCCACGCGAACGAGCGCCGGCGCGCTCGCCGCGCTCGGGATCGAGGGGGTGTAGCGGTGCCCGATCCCTTGCAGGAGTTGCTCGCCGCCGGCGCCCTTCCGAAGACGAGCTTTCCGCCGACGAGCCGCTACGCGGACATCGACGTCACCGCGTACGACCCGGGTGACGGACGAGCCCCCATCCCGTACCTGCGCCGGCGGCTGTGTCCCGCACCGGCGCGGTTCGCCCTGCTGTACGAGGTGATGATCGTAGAAGGGGACAGACGCGATCTACTCGCCGCCCGTCACGTCGGAGACCCGGAGTTGTGGTGGCGGCTTGCGGACGCCAACGCCTCGGTTGACCCGCGCGAGCTGACCGATCGAGTCGGAGACCGAATCCGCATAACGCTCGGCGAGGGGATCCCTGGAGCGTCGGATGAGTGACGCCGTTCGTCTCCAGCTGCTTGCGGGCCCCGTCATGGCCGTTCCCGCGATCAGGCCGGTCGTGGACGCCGTCAAGGAGATAAAGGTCGAGTCGTACTCCGGCGCAACGCCGAGCGGTTTCGAGATCACGTTCTCGCTGTCGAATCGATCGCCGCTGCATACGCTCTTCCTGCTTTCCGGCGGAGCCAGCATCCCGATCCTTCGAGTGGTCATCGCGGTAACGGTCCGCGGCTCCACCACGGTCCTGATCGACGGCGTGATGACGAACCACGAGGTTCGTTCGGATGGTGGCCCGACGTCCAACCTCGTGGTGAAGGGAAT
>DATBND010000396.1:0-4093 GCA_036554505.1 Actinomycetota bacterium
GTCTTCCGGCTCTACCTCACCGACCGCCTTGAGCTCCCGCCCGCTGTACTTGCGCGCGATCTCCTCGAGCGCGTATCCGGGCGCGCCCGGATCGAGGATGTACGCGCCGATGTGCGTGTCGAGATGGAGCCCCCCGAGGCCCACGTCCATCGCGGCCAGGGCGAGCACAGCGGCCCGCCCCCCGTGAACGTTCTTGGGAACCGACTCGTCCTCGAGGACGGGCCCGAGCGCCGCCGCCACCTCCTGTGTGGACAGCCCGCGCGCCCCCATCGGGACGAACGCGGTTATCCCCTTCCCCCACGAGAACGCGAGCGACCGGGGCGCGCCGCGCGGCGATCCCATCACGACGTCGAGAGAGAAGCCGCCGGAGCGCAGCAGCTTGTCGGCGAGCTTCTCCAAACCCCCGAACGAGTCGAACACCTGCACGTCCAGCTCGAACCCCTCGCCCTCGCCCTCGGCCGCCTCGGGGAGGTCGGCGAGAAGACGCTCCAGCAGGGTGCGGAACTCGAGTGAGATGAAGAGCTCGCGCACCTCTTCGAGATCCCACGAGCCCATCGTCAGGTCGGAGATCTCCGTCTCGACGGGTACCTCCACCAATGCCGAGAGCTTCTTGTTGAGCGCGACCTGCTCCGCATGCGCGGCGAGGTTCGCGGCGAGCTTCGGCGTCTGCTCTGACGCGTGCGCGACCGCCTCCTCGGCCGACCCGTACTTCTGGATCAGCTTGGCCGCGGTCTTGGTCCCGACTCCGGGGACGCCGGGCAGGTTGTCGGAAGTGTCGCCCTCCAGCGCCTTCAGGTCGACGTACTTCGTTGGCGGCACGCCGTAGCGCTCCTCCACGGCCTTCGGGTCCATCTCGACGATGTCCGAGATGCCGCGCCGGTTGTAGAGAACGTGGATGTCCTTGCTCACGATCTGGAAGAAGTCTCGGTCGCCCGTGACGATCTTGACGTCGATGCTCTCGGCCGCAGCCTTCTTGGCGAGAAAGCTGATGATGTCGTCGGCCTCGTGCCCCGCGATCTCGAAGATCGGGATGTCCATGACGCGCAGGACCTCGCGGATGAGGGGTACCTGTGACGAGAACGTGTCGGGGGCGGCCGTGCGATTGGACTTGTACTCCGCGAACTGCTCGGTGCGCTCGAGCGGCGCGGCCATGTCGAGGCACGCGGCCACGTACTCGGGGCGATGATCCTGGAGCATCTTGATCAACATCGCGGTGAAGCCGTAGACCGCATTCGTGTGTGTGCCGTCGGTCGTCTGCAGGTCTTCCGGCAGCGCGTAGAACGCCCTGAACGCGAGCGAGTAGCCGTCCAGGATCATCAGCTTGGGGCGGGCACCGACCTTTTTCCCGCTCTTCTTGGGGGGCACCGATCGAGCCTACAATCCGGGGCGATGAGCAACTCCTCGCCCGATCTCAAGAGCCTCCACCCCTCATCGAAGGAATACCTCGAGGCGGTGTTCGAGCTCGGCGAAGAGGGCAAGCAGGTGCTCCAGGCGCGCATCGGGGAACGGTTGGGCCTCGCGGCGGCGACGGTGTCGGAGGGCGTCAAGCGTCTCGTCGGCGAGGGCTACGTCGAAGTCGCCGAGTCGCGCGAGATCGTCCTGACGAACGAGGGCCGCGCGATGGCCGAGGCGCTCGTGCGGCGGCATCGCCTGGCCGAGCGGATGCTCGTGGACATCCTTGGCATCCAGTGGCACCTCTGCCACGAGCAGGCCGAGGACTGGGAGAAGGTCATGACGCCGGAGGTCGAGGAGGCGATCCTCGCGAAGCTCGAGGGCGAGCCGACCTGTCCGCACGGCAACCCCATCCCCGGGACGAAGTCGTCGATCGAATGGTCGCACCTCCGGCCGGTGTCGGAGCTCCGCATGGGCGAGCAAGGGCGTCTCACCCGTCTGCTCGAGGACGTCGAGCTGAACCACGACGTGCTGAAATTCCTCGAGGACAACAAGCTGATGCCGGGGCACGATCTGACCCTGGTCGAGATCGGGCCCGATGGGGAGCGCACGCTCGACGTCGAGGGCGAGAAGGTCGACCTCGACGCAAAGCTGGCGGGCAACCTGTGGGTGCTCCCGGCCTGACTCAGTCCGTCCAGACCGACGACCCGACCACGAACACCTTGCCTTCGTCCGCGTAGCGGTCGCTCGTCGCGAAGCGCCCGACCACCGCGATGTCGCGCAACCCGTCCCCGTCGAAATCCGCAACTCCCATCGCGTCCTCTATGTAGTTGATCGCGCACGGCTCGCTCGGATCGCACGCCGCCACGATGCGAAAGCCCGTCGAGGGGTCGTCGAGGTCGGCCACGAGCCGGGTCCGGTGGCCGTAAACGACGTGGACCCGTCCTGGGCCCTCACGCGGGTAATCCGCGGATGCAAGGAGCGCGACGTCTCCGAGCCCGTCTCCATTGACGTCGCCGACGAGGTCCCCACCCGAGCCGAGGTTGTCTCCGCTCTCGAGCCCCGGGATCTGCAAGGCGTGGTGGCGCGGATTGGTCAAGCGCACCGCTCGGGCGTCCGTCTTGCCGAAGACGACGAAGGCGTCCCCGGGCACCCCGAACTCGATGGCCGGGGCAGTTACGAGCTGGTCGGGTATCCCGTCCCCATTCACGTCGCCGCCGCCGTCGACGACCGCGCCGGTGTAGCTGCGTGAGTACAGGCCTCGGATCCGGTAGCGATCCAGGCGATCGGTCGTGACGTCGATCTCGTCCGTGTCTCGCTGGCCGAAGATGACGTAGGCGCGTCCACGCGAGTTGTTCGTGCGGATCGTTCCGATGACGAAGTCCAGTAATCCGTCGCGGTTTACGTCGCCGGCGTTGGCCAGGGACGGCGTCTCGCCGATGCGCCAGAGCCAGATGTAGTACCCCAGCTCCGTGGGCCGCTCGAGCTTCTGGATCGCGACCGGTGAGTAGTCGCTTGCCGTAGAGAACGTACGCGTCGCCGTAACCGCCCAACAAGATGTCGTCGCGACCGTCCTCGTTGACGTCGCCGGCGCCGTTGACCTCGAAGCTCCCGCCCTCGACGCGGTAGCCGAAGCGGACGAGTGGGTTGAGGCCGACTGCATTGAGACGGATCGGGAGCGGATCGAAGCCGACGACGTTCAGATGGATCGAGCGTCCATCGGCCTTGCCGAAGACGACGTAGGTCCTCTCGTAACAACGCCTCTCGCAGGTGTAGACGCTGACGGCCAGGTCCTCGAGGCCGTCGGCGTTGACGTCGCCGACGAGCGCAGCCGAGGCCCGGCCCACGCCGTCCCATCCGGTGCTGTAGATGAGGTAGCCGTCATCCGGTCCGAGGTGATCGACGTCTATCCACTCGGGCAGCGGGGCGAACACGACCCAGATCTGGGTGTTCGCGCGATCCCCCGCGACGACGAGATCGTCTAGGCCGTCGCCGTTCACGTCGGCGCTGCCCAGGATGTCCGCGGCGCTGTCGAGCACCGCGACGCGCTCGTCGAGGAGGTCGACCCGGGGGACGGCTCCGGCCGAAGCCGGTTGCCATCCGACGAGGACGAGCGCGGTGACAACGGCGACAAGCGCAACGCAGCGAGCCCTCAGTAGCCTTTCCCCCCGCCTAGCGCCCCGACACGATGAAGGTCTTGCCTCGCGCGCTACGGGGGCCGCGCCCGGCATAGGGCGCGCCTACTGCGACGTCGTCGAGGCCGTCGCCGTTCACGTCCCCCACGGGGGCTACCGACGTGCCGGCGTAGGCGCCCACCCCGCAATACCCACCGAAGCGACGACAGTGCGTCTCGCCCGTAGGCCCATCGATGCGGAATCCGTAATCGGGAGCCCCCAGCCTGATCGTCGCCGCCGCGCTCACGCCGTAGACGACGTAGGCCGAGCCGGACTGGTAACGACCTCGCCGATTCGCGCGAGGCGCGCCTATTGCCAGATCCTCGATCCCGTCACCGTTCGCGTCGCCGACCGTTGCGACGGCCGCGCCACGCGATTGATCGAGGCCGCGTCCGGTCACGCGTATGCCGTGCCTCCCGAGGCGTCGGAGGAAGACCGTGTGCGTATCGGGCTTTCCGAAGACGATGTAGGTATCGGTGGTCACGCGGTGACGTCGTGCAGGATTCGGAGCGGCCACCACGGTGTCG